>JAVCDH010000032.1 GCA_030765805.1 Candidatus Euphemobacter frigidus | reverse complement strand
TTTTATATCCACCCCGTCAAACCTGAGAGTGAACATTCTTAACGCCCGATCTCCACGCATCCGGACTTCCGCGATGATCTCTCTCACCAGCTGAAGTTTTTCGGGAGGAAAGGCTTCCGAATTCAGCCGGTTTTTCAGCTGTGCCCAGAAGGTTGAATTATATTCAAGTATTTTCATATGTTGAGATAATACCATGATAATAATAATAATAATAGTACTTCACTTCAAAATAGCGAAAAACCCAATAATCGACAATATTTAATTGCTGTAATTCCTTATCTTGTTTGACTTGATTTTCATAATTCACCTTGCAATTGATATGACATGCATATTATAGTAAACATTTTCTGACGATCGTCAAATATTGTTTACTCAAAAGATAGAGTCGTTGGTTAAATCAAATGTCGACACTGAAAGAAGAAATTTTATTGCTCCTGGAAGAAGGGGGTCTTTTTTTACTCAACCCATTTATATATTTGAGGCAAAATTCGTACTATTCTCCAAAAAGTATTTATACCACTGTAAGCAGGCTGGAAAAAAAGGGGATGGTACGAAAGTCCAAACAAGGAAGAAAAACACACCTCAAATTAACCGCCCGGGGAAAAGCTTTTTTAGAAAAACACCATGCCCTCTCCAACAAATCCCGCCCTCCCTGGGATCGAAGATGGAGACTGGTGATCTTCGATGTCCCGGAGAGCAAAGCCGAACTGCGAAAATACCTGAGAGAGTACCTGATCGCAATGGGATTCGGCAAGGTTCAGAGGAGTGTCTGGATCTCGCCCTATGATTTCAGAGAAGAGATTGAACGGTATATTAGAAAGCTGAAGCTATCGAATTATGTTCTTCAACTATTGGTGGAGGATTTCGAAGGACTTTCCGGGGAGCAGATAGCAACCACATTCTGGGATCTCAAGAGTGTACATAGTAAGTATGTAAAATTCTATCGGCACTGGTCCGAAAGGATGAATAAACTTGAAGAGTTGATGCGAGAAACCACGAATAGTGATCCTGTGTTATGCCGGAGGTATATAGCCAGTCTCAACTGGGATTACCAGGCAGCATTAGCCCGGGATCCCTACCTCCCGATAGAATTGCTGCCTGATGATTGGGGCGGAAAAATTGCCCAGAAGTTTGTTCAAGAATGCCGGAATAAATTTCTCCAGAGTTAATCTTAATTCTTGATCTTCATTCTCCCAACTTACAATTGAGTAAACATTTTCTGACGATCGTCAGAAAATGTTTACTCAATTAAGTTGAAATGAATTTCTTTTAGAAAGGTGGAGTAATAGAAGCCGCTGCGAAAATTAATTCAATGCGGGAGGTATTGTTTAGGATTTATTTGCTCAGCTTTTTGATCAGGGCTATTTTCAGCATATGAGTGATGATCAGATGGAGGTCTTCCACCTCTTCATAAGAGTCGCTCTTGACCACGATCGAGAGCTGCGCCAGTTCCGCCAGTTTCCCTCCCCCTTTCCCCGTCAAGCCCACGGTAGTCGCGTTTCGGGTATTGGCATACTCAATCGCCCGGAGAACATTAGGTGAGTTACCGCTGGCGGAGATCCCCATTACCAGGTCTCCTTCCGCAAGATAATTTGCCAGTGGTTCTTTGAAGGCACTTTCGTAACTCTCGTCATTCGACCAGGCGGTCATCAGGGGGATGCAATCGTTTAAAGAGAGCGCTTTTATCCTGGGACCTCCCCCGGTAAAGACCCCTTTAGCCAGATCGCAGACAAAATGGGATGCGGTGGAGGCTGATCCCCCGTTTCCGAAGATGATAATCTGTTTTCCGGCGGTAATTTTGTCCCGCATCAGCTCAACCAGTTCCTCCAGTCTGTCGAAGGGGAGAGAATCAAGACATTCTTTAATACGAGAAGTATAGTCTTTTAGTGCATCACTCATCATGTTTTCCACTGGTATCAAATAACATTTACTCTCTCCCTTCTCAATCTCCGGATATAATCATGAAAGAACCGCTTTTTCTTTTCCACGATAATAGATTGTAACCAATTCATTATGGTCAATGGCTTGCATAACATCACTCATCCGTCGCCGGAGATCCAATGTAGTTGGTTTCATGATTTACAGCCTCTTTTTTATAAGCCCTGGTAAAACCCAGTATTAATTATTGCATACTTATAGTGTACACTAGTTTGCATAGAAAACAATAATATTATTCACTAAACCTGATCAAGGCTACTTTGAGCATGTGGGTAATGATCAGAGAGATGCAGTGCGGGAAAGGTAGGTTACTCGCTACGCCGTGAGGCGGGTGGGAGAAGGGCCTGAGACCGAGGTTCAGATCCGTATTGATATGCTGAAGCGACGGCAGTCGTACTTTATTGGATTTGGTAGCTTATTATTTGCTTCTATTAAAGTATGTGATAGATTAGTAACCATTGACAGGGATGTTTATGCCTTTTTATCCGGAGGCGGCTGGGAGTTGGTTGAGACAATAAATTCCATGGCACTTTTCAGGAAAGGCCGGGAAGCTGAATTGGGTTTGATCGGTAAAGGTGATTCCGGGAAGATAGAGCATCCTCTAAATGTTACACTTTTGCCACAACTGAAATTATCCGGGTATTCGCTCATTCCAGCGGAGGTGCTTGGAGCAAAAGTTGTTGAGATTGATGTGTATTTCCGGTGCCTGGATAGGATGCCTGCTGATTTTTTGCCCGGCGCCCGGTTTACAAGCCATAATGACCCGGCTTTTTCCTTTAAGCAGGAATTCTTCGCGTTGTACAGGATCTATCCCTCTTCTCGCTGGCGGCCGGGTGAGACGGTGAAGCAGAAGTGCAACATCTTGATTCTGGAAGGTGCGCCTTCCGGCGCGTACGATCTGACACTGGCTCTCCTGGCTCAAAAGGGAACGGGATTTGAAGGCAGGGTTATATATCGGTGTGCCAATGCCCTCTCCCTTCCTTAAACGCTGAACAAAAGCAATGAGGTCGAAAAATAGCTTAATTGATCACCTCACGCTGGCAGCTGGATACACCTGTGTTGGCGCGTCGCCGTGCTCTATTAATTCAGTCGTCTCCAGGATCTTGCTGGTCGTTTTTCTGCTCTTTTCAACTTTGTGGACATTGCCCCCGGAGGCAGCGCCAGCAATCTCCTGGAATTTCGAAAGCCCTGAGCAATACAGGGGATGGGAAGGCGAGGGTATAGAGGCGGGCATGATCCAGGGAGGGGTATTCCGGATCCTGGGCAAGGAAGAGTTCCAGCTGGTGCTACCGCCCGGCTTGAATATACCGGCTGAGAGAAATCCATACCTGAGAATACGTCTTCGGTTTCAATCCCCCCGCTACATGCGGGTTTTCTGGCAAAGCAGGGGAGGAAAACCAATACTGTCCCTCCGGGTAATTCAGCCCCCTTTCGACAGGCATTTCCATACGTACTGGATTCCTTTGGCCAAGTCGCCGGAGCAAAAAGGAAAGGTTGAGCGAGTTGGCTTGTTCTTTGGAGGAAGGCCTGGTTGGATAGAAATAGATTCACTGGATATCGGGCCTTTTTCTCTGAAAGAGTATGTTCTGAGCCAGTGGCAGGAATTTTGCCTGCCAAGGCCCTTAAACCTGGCGACAATAAACTTTTTGCAAAGCCCCTGGCTTTTCAATAAGTCTTTCGCAAGCTGGTTAAATATAATAGCTGCCCTAATCCTTATCGGCGCGGCGATTTTTTATTTTAAAGCGGGGGATAAGCAAAAAATAAAAATTGTATCCAGGATCGGGTTTACTATGCTCGTGCTCTGGGTCGTCTATGATATCCGGGAGACGTACAGCCAATATAAGATGGTGGAGGAGATTTACCTGTCGTATGTTGAGCCGCCCCCGGAGAAAAAGACCTTTCCGGCTTTAGGTGATTTTTACCGTTTTATCGATCTGTGCCGGGAAAAGATTCCACCGGATAGCCAGTATCATTTTTATCCCTATCCGGACTGGCCATATGATTGCCGTATCCATTACTTCCTTTATCCGCGGAGGATCCATTCGGACACCTGGATCAATATTATCGAGGGAGAAGAGATTCCCTACCATGTGGTCTATAAAAACCCGCGGGTTCACTATGATCTATCCCGCAGGCGTCTCCGATATACCGGACCGGAGGGAGGTTCTTTTATCTCGCCGCCAGGGGACGTTATTGCCTTATTTGATCGGAATTCTTTCATTTTTCTGGAGGACAGGTGACGCCGATTACGATCGCTAGATTATCCCTGGCTTACCTGATACCTACGTTAATAGGTATTGTAATCTTGAGCGGGCTGGAAAGGGGTAAAAGGAGGTTGGCTGGGTTTGAAAAGCTGGCCCTTGGTTTTGCTATTGGAAGCGGAATAGTGAGCTTCTACTTGTTTTATCTGGGGATCTTGAGGATACGCTTTAATTTCTGGACTCTTACAGCGATCGTTTGGCTTTTTATTATTTGGGGAATCTTTATTTATGCCAGGATAAGACCGAAAAAGTTGGCCCATTCTTATCGCTCGAATATATTCTCCAGTAAAACCAAATGGAAAGAAAAGTTATTAATCACATTCCTTGTGATTCTTTTAATTTGGAAGATCTTTTTCATCGCTTTTAATGTTGTGGTCAGCGCTCCCTATTTCGATGACAGCGTCTCTTGTTGGAACTACAAGGCCAAGGTCTATTTTCATACAAGGAGAATTATCTGGGACAGAAAAGACCCTGACTTTTTAGGTGGCCACCCCGGCCGCACCCATTACCCTAATGGTATTCCCCTTTTTAAGAGCTGGGTAGCGTTATGGATGGGACGGTGGGAAGATTTGCCCGTCAACGTCAATACCTTAATATTTTGGCTGTGCTTAGGTTTGCTTTTTTATTTCAACCTCCGCTATTATTTATCAGCTTCCGTGGCTTTCGCTTTTACTTACATGCTTTTAAGCATACCTCTTATAACGTTTCATGCCGGCTTTGCCTATTTTGATATGGTAGCAGGATTTTATTTCATAGGTGGAATCATATATCTTTACCGCTGGATCGAAAGGCGGGAAGATTTTTATTTGGTTCTCTCAGCTCTTTTGTTCGCTATAGGGCTGTCTATCAAGGAGGAAATGCTTGCTTTCTTTGTTTTAGGCGTTATACCGGTTTTGGTGATTTATCAGGCTGCTGCTAAATTCAGGTTGCCATCACTAGTAAGAAATACCGCTCTTTATTTAAGTATAGTCTTTGTCCCCAGCTTTCCCTGGTTTTATGCCAAGGCAAATTATAGATTACAGTTAGGTCCGGTTCCGGCAACACAACAGCTTGAATTTAATCCAAAAGCTCTCAAATTGCTCGTCGCATATTTCTTTGATTTTGGCAACTACAATATCCTATGGACATTGTTAATTGCTGGTTTTGTTTTTTCTTTCCATTACGTTATAAAAAGTAATTTAAAATACTTGCTGCTTTCTCTTGTCTTCGCCCTGGCTTTTCTGTTGGGGGCTTTTCTGTTTGTTCGCTGGACGTTTAATCGAGCAACGCTTATAGTAATGCCTTTAATGATTTACTACTTGGCTTTGATATACGGTAAGCTGTCTACTTCAAGATGTACGTAAAAGGTAACTATTCAGGTGCCCTTCCGGCAGAGCTATCAAATGGCGGATAGACCGCTATTTGAGGTGAGGCTGCTCGATTGATTTTTTTCAAACTTTCTTGATTTTTCGCCGGACTCCCCAGCTTTCCTTTGCTATTATGGCAACCATGAAAAAAGTCATGGTTGTACAAGGACGAAAAATATCCCCGGCTGATATTCAACTAATTCAATAGTTGATTGCCGATAACCCATCCTGGGGTCGAACTCGACTCTCTAAAGAACTTTGCCGACTCTGGAACTGGCGCAACCTCAAGGGCGAAGTCAAAGATCAGAACTCCTGATCTCATGAAAGCGGCTTCTCAGATAAGGGTCTTCTTGCGCGGGAATTCCTGGACCCGGGGGAGAGATCAACCGGAATTGTTCTTTGCCGAGAATTCGGAAAATACCCTGATAGCTTTCGGCGGTCTCTATCCCCTCCCCTCTTCATCCTCCGGTCTCTTCCTGATCATTGAACTCCCATTTCCGACTCTCCAGTGTTATTGCCTTTCCGTTCCTTGCGAAGATTAGAAGAAGGAATATGAGGCAAGAGAAAGAACTCATTCTTTTGATCACTGAGCTGATTATGACCATTCTCATAGTTTCTTCCAGCAAAGAAGCGCCGCAGCTGAATCGGGATGTTTCCTGCACCAGATCTTTTGCGAGATCCAAGACACTATGGCCCATACTGGGGCAGGACGGAATCTAAGCTGGTGATGATCTGTACGAAGGATCTTCAGACCGTCCAAGCCGATTACCCGGTATCCAAGTTCGCGCATTTCACCAGTTTCCCATCCGGATGAGTGTTCTTGGTAGTCTCCCTCCTCATGACTGGATTGTGGTAAAAATCCGTTTGGAGTGAACACTACCACTTTTATTCTTGCGATTGTCTCCAGATCATGAAGAAACCGAAGACCGTCTTCTTTGGTAAAATGCTCGATAACATCTAATACAACGCAAGCGTCGAATTGATCGGGCTTAAAATATTCCCGGAGTTCCCCGGCATCCGCGAGAACAAACTCGTCATGAGTTTTTAGTTTTTTAGCTTCTCCCAATTCTTGTCTGTAAACATCGACCCCAACAAGTGAATCGGCGGAGACAAATCTCAAAGGCGACGATCGCCCACACCCTACATCAAGAATTGAGTTGCAATCCGACAGGATGCGTCTCAGTTCCAGAATATTTGTACGAGGAGAAGTAAATGGTTTTGTTTCGCGCAGCAGATCAAATGTTGTTCTCACGAAATGTTTTACTCCATCTTCAATGCGACCGAGATAAATGAAATGTGTCGCATGATAAAACACGGAGATCATATCTCAGTGTGTTTTGCTGCATAAGATTACTCGAAGCTTACAATATTTTGCTTTTGATAAATGATCCTCCCATCGAAGCCTCTTCCTTTTTGAAACAATAATGCCAAGGTCAGATCGTATCCGCCCGCCGGCGCATCAGCCGGAATCAAAATGTTACAGTATTCCTTAATAATATCTCCCGGCTCCCAGCGGGAAGTGGGATAGATTCGGTAGGGAGCAAAAAAAGCCTGTTCAAAAAAGAATTCGGGGTCGTGATTGCTATTAAAACGGGCGGCAAGTAAAAAATCGATCGGTACAGGTTGCAGGCCCTGAAAATAAACGGCGATACTGATGACGCTTTTTCCCAGTATCCTGTTCTGACTCAGATCATAACCGAGCAAATTTAACTGGGGCAGAACGGAGATATTCAAGTGTTGACTGATCTCCTTCCGGTCGGATTTTCCGATCAGTCCCAATTGAGGGCGATCCCCTTTTCGAAAGAGCGCAATGGAGTTCACCGTGTCCAGCAACTGCCAGTTGCCTGTCGTAAAAAAGCGATAAATATTTTTATCTCCCCCCGGCGTATAGAAGTCGTAGAAGGTTAACCAATCATTAAAATCGATCAGAGCATATTCAGCCATCTCCTGCATTACGGGGATATTCTGAGCGAAGCCGGGCTTCCGGGAAGAGGCATACAGATGATAGAATAGAAAAAGTTGCGGCCGCATCGATAATTTAGGCCCGAATTCAAAAGTGGCCGCCACCGGGGCGGACGGTGGCACTTTATCCACCAGATCCTGTCTGACTTGATCCTCCTGGGTAATTTTCCACTGTCTCAGCCCGTCCGGCAGGCGGAAGAGAGGCCCCAGAGTTTTTGCTGAGATAAGAGAAAAAATTAAAATTACCGGGAGAATGATCTTTTCTTTTCCCCCCGGCCATTTCCAGCGGAGCATATTCCTGACCCCATAGATAGCGGAGATAAATATAAAAGGCGTAATAATAGACGAATACTGGTACCGGATCGAGAAATGGGTGAAGCGGGAAGAGAGCAGCCCTTCAGCCAGGGAGACCAGAACCATAATCAACGCTGAGGGGGAGAGCAGGGAAACAAAACCCAGGGGAACCAGAAGATGAAAAAGGTAGAGGATTTTAGGCTTTATAAGCACTCCCCGCAACACTCTTCCCGGGTGCAAGAAGAGATTCCCGGCAATCTCCCCCGGTGTGCTGCCCAGCCAGCCGTAAAATGACTCTACCATGGTCGGGGTATCAGCCGGGGAATGTATTTTATTAATTATCCCCGGAATTATTTTGAGGCACAGTATGAACCAGAAGACAGAGAGTAATATGGCGCTTAAACCCCATTTTAAACGCGAGAAGACACCCTCTTCTTTCCGGGTAATCCCCTGCAGGAGAGCGAACAAGCCGATGCCGAAGATGGGGATGGCGATATCTTCACGACAGGCCAAGGAAAGAAACAGAAATAGGAGATAGAGACCCCAGTTCCTTTTTTGATAATAATAAAAGGTAAAGAAGAGCAAGGGGGTGGCGAAAGTAATCGGGTGAAATTCAAACAGATTGGCATAGTTTAAAGCCGGGTAAATCAGGTAGCAGAAGGAGAACGTAAGCCCGGCTATGGGGGTCAGCATTTCTTTCCCCAGGAGATACACCGCCCAAGCTCCCAAGCCCAAAGCCAGTGATTGGAGAAAAAGGAGGGTGAGAGGATTGGGGAAAATTATATAAACAGGGAGCAGGGGGAGTATTATAAACCACTTATGTCCGCTCAATAGAGCGGCTTCCCCATAACAATGGGATATGAACTTTCCGTGAGCGGCGTTCCAGAATGTTTGATTTATTGCCGCCAGGTCCATGTCCTGGAATGAAAAGGACTGATATTTCAGATAGGCCACCCAGAAAAAAGAGATAACGTAAATAACAATAAGTCCCCACAACGCATACTTGGACCAATTTATCTTTGCCGGCTTAGCTTTGTCCATTTTTTCCAGTTCCGGTTCTTCCAACAGATGGTTTCTTTGCTATAATCAATGATTCCGTTAATATATTGTTCGCCATATGAAATCCGGTTCTTTTCAACATTCGGACTATTTTGACAGGGTTGGACACCCACACTGCGTCTCTGTCTCCTCCCTGGTACGTACGGTCATTGATCTGTGGATTTAGATATGTGGGCTTTTCTGAAAGCGTAATCCACGATATTAACTCGATAATTAGTGTACAGAAAGAGATCTTAAAAAGCAGGTGTGGATATACAAGATACAGTACACCCCCCGGGGCAAGTATTCTGTGCGCCTCCGTTAAAAATTTTTGCGGATATACTACATGCTCGATCACAAAACGTGATATTATCATATCCATTGAGTCTTCAGGAAAGCCGGAGGACAAGACACTCGCTTTTCTGAATATGAGATTATGTTCCGCTGTCCTTGAAGATATAAGACTTCCAGCTGCATCACCAATGTCATTGGCGAATATTTTTTTTGCCGGGAATTTCTTGCTCAGGCTTACGGCAAGACAACCACTCCCGCATCCGAAATCGAGAATACGCTGAGCTTGTCTGCAATGATATAGAAACGAAGTGCGACGCACCATGTCTTTCCAGACATCTTTTAAATAAAGCCTTGTATAATATGGATTTGATCGATCTGATTGATAATACTCCCGTACGATTCGTTCCAGGGCATTCAGGTCCTTACCCCGGTATCGCATGAGTTTGTTTGATCGTAGTATTGCTATGAGACTCTCAATTGTATGTAAAATTTCTGTCATGTTCATTGCCCCAGATACTATGATATGAAATGTTCAGTCTCTATAATTATTCCCACTCGGAACAGATGTGATTTATTAGAATCTTGTCTTCGTTCAATTTACCAAAGCACCTATAAAAATTATGAGATAATTGTCATAGATAATAGATCATCCGATGGGACAGAAACTATGGTAAATCTCACCTATCCGGATGTCCAGCTTTTCAAATCGAAGAAGAATTTATTCGCCGCCGGAGCCCGGAATTTGGGGATAAGATCAGCCAAAGGAAATTATTTTCTTTTCATAGATGATGACAATGAAATATCTCCAACCTTGATTGAAGAACTGTTGAAACTGTTTCATTCAGATATTCAAGTCGGCGTGGCCGGTCCTAAAATGTACTATTATAATGGTAATAAGCGAATCTGGTGGGCGGGGGCTTCGATAAATTTAATTACCAGTCGAACAGTATACCGGGGTTTGAATGAATTAGATACCGGACAATATGATCAAATTGTTGAAACGGGACATGTGCCTAATGTGTTTATGATTAAGAAAGAAGTTATCAAAGCTGTGGGTGATTTTGATGAAGACTATCAAATACTTTATGAAGAGTCTGATCTTGCCGAACGTGCCCGTATGATGGGTTATAAAGTTTTGTACTGTCCAAAAGCTCTTACCTACCACAAACTTTTACTTCCGGGAAATAATCGGAAGCCATTCAAACTGCCGATGCGTGCCTATTTTCAGGCTCGAAACAGAATTGTCTATATGAAGAAGCATTCATCGCGTTGGCAATTCTTGATATTCATGCTGTGTTTTTATCCTTTGTTTTTAATATGGTATCTACTACAAACCTTGCTGGCATGTGATTACCATAGTTTGAAGATGTATATAACCGGAACTTATGATGGATTACTGTATGGTCTGTCAGGAAATTTAAGGAGATATTATTAGGCTTGGCTTTTGATAAGATCGGGTTAGGTTGTTTTTAAATAACTTTTTACGCTTTTATTAAAAGCATTCAAATACAGACTACAACTTTGCTGCAATTTAAAGACGTGGCGAGAGTTGAATTGTTTGATCGCGTTAAATTCATGTCGTTCTCTTACAATATCTTTTAAATGCTTGCCGATCCATATCCATGCTCCCCCAACTTCCAGGATATCTTTCGGCCATCTGATAGTACGTCCTATCGTTTGAAAAGTAACGTCACAGAAAAGAGCTTTTACTAAGTCTATGCCATCGAGCAACTTGATGTGCCAATATATTCCATTCCTTAGTTTCTGAAAATTAAATTGACTTTTACCTCCTCCTCGGTGGTGGAATACTATGGCACCGCGCACGTAGGCGACCTTATATCCCGCAAGATTGCATCTCCATCCGTATTCCTCATCCTCTCCGTAGAAGAAAAAAGTCTCTTCTAAATATCCAATCTTCTTGATACAGTCCTTTTTTATCATCATCGCAAATCCGCTGATCATATGGGAATAAATAAGCTCTTCGTCCCACGGAACCGTAAAATCTGTTCCGGCTAAAGCGAGAGGAGGCCCCAGAGCCCCCGCGAGTTTCAATCCCGGCTCTCTTTGAAACGCGTCAACCAGCAGCGTCAAGCAATCCCGCTTCATGATGGTATCGTTGTTTAACAGGAAGAAATAATCCCCTCGGGATGCTTTAATCCCGATATTGTTCGCTTTGGCAAAGCCAGTTCTTTCCTTAAGTTTTAGTATCTTCAAATACGGGTAATTTCGCTCTAACTTCGAATAGTCATCATCTGTTGAACCGGTATCCACCAGAGTAACCTCGATATTTCCGTAATCGTTATTAAACACGGATTCCAGGCAATCCCCGATGAATTCCCGGTCGTTATAATTTAGAATAATTATTGAAACAAGCGGCTTCTTTTCCATGCAAAGTTACCTCGTATTATGACCGAATAATAGAATCGCTCAATTCAGGTTTAATCTATTCGGGCTTCCACGAAATATGTACTCCAGCCTCGTCTTCTTGAGTATTCTTTTCTTCGTTTTCTTTCGATAAATGCTTTTCCGGGAACTTCAAGAGAGGCCAGCCACTTAAAAGGATAAAAAAGAATCATGTTGAATACCTCGAAAAAAGCCCCCCCGCTTCGGATACGGACAAGACGAAATCCACCCTGTTCCAACAACCTTTTTAAGGCTTTGCCGGTATAGTGACGATGACCGAAATACCAGGCCGGATCGGTAAGGGTGGAACGAAGATCAAATTTAGGAGTGGAAAAATAAAATCGTCCGCACCGATTGAGCACGTGTCGGATCGACTTTAAAGCGGGAATTATTTCTTTCCGGGGCAGATGTTCTAAAGTCTCCCACATAACAACGATATCAAACTGTTTCGCTTTAAATGGTAGTTCCGGAACTCCGGCTTGAATGAAATAGGCTTCCGAAACTGATCGGGCCCCACGGATAAGCTGATACCTATTAATATCCATGCCGGTAATGAGTTCACACTTTCCATCTTTAATAATTTTTTCGAACCAACCGAAAGCGCAGCCGATATCCAGGATTTTTTTGGCGGTGACATCACCGACCATCGCGATTGAAGCGTCATATCTCCCGGTCCATCGGGCTTTAATATTGTCCTTATATCTTTCCATCAGGGTTTAAAGTATCGGGAATATAAAAAGACGAAACCAACGGTTATTCTTAATAAGAACATGCTCACCGTCAAGATTGGGTGGGCGACGATTTTTTTCCACTTCTCTTTCTCAATGAAGACACCGAGGTATCTGTAATAAACTCCGAATTGCTTCCTGATAATCGGATCACCTCTCCCCCATTTTTCAATATAGCGGCCAAACCCCCGGGCATAATACCTTTTTTTTGCGACATATCGGAAGAGAGTGAAACTCCCTTCATTATGAAAAAGACAGGCACTGATAATACCGGTTCTGCCGATCTCTCTGACGCGTCGGTCGAAATCCCAATCTTCCGGGCCGTTCAAAGTTTCGTCAAAGCCGTCTATCTTCAAGGCTGCTTCTCTCCGGATGAATCTAACTACGTCTATGCAGGACGCATTATAGAAACTGCGTTCAAAGTCTCTTACCTTTATCCAGAAACCTTGGCCGATAATTTTTTCCGGAATATAAAGAGCAGCGTAATCTTTATCTTCACATCTGCGAACGGACCGGGAGAGAACATCCTCACTTAAAACCATATCCGCGTCTAAATAAATAATATACTTCCCGCCGGCTTTGGATATTCCGAAATTCCTCTGGGCGGAGCGTTCCGGTCCAAAGTTGAAAACCTGTGATGTAAATTTGGAAGCAATAGCTTTGGTCTTATCCGTGGAATTGTTGTCCACAACGATTATCTCCAGTTGATCTTGAGGATAACTCTGGTTCTTGACGGACCGCAGGCAATCGGCAAGATGCTCTTCTTCATTTCTAGTGGTGATAATGACGGAAACATTGATCTCTTTCATCTTATTTCCTCAATCGGCCTGGAAGGCAGAGGACCGGATCTTGAAAGAGCGAGAGTTACAATAAAACTAAAGATAGAAAAAATGGTGAGGATGATGAGGACACTCTTCAGACCGGGGTGATACGCGGCGATAATAACGGTCTGGGCCAGCGCGAATCCGGCGAGATAAGGAATAAATCGGGTGCTGTGAATTGATAAGTGGTAGAAGATATTGAGCCAGGTTAAAGCATAAAAACTCATCGCCAGGGCGAACCAGGGGACCAGTCTCACGCTTTCCGGATCGGTTTTTCCGGTAAGTATCTTGAGGACAAAACCCGGGAAAACGGCACAGACCAGCATAGCTACCACATTGACCGAAGCCACGACAACTAAACCTTTGCGTAAAATGGAAAAACTGGCTTGAGACCGGGCCTGGGCGGAAGCCGCTTTGGGGAAGATCACGATGGAAATCGCGCCGGGCAGAAAGAGTATGATCTTACCCACCATCTGAGCCACGGAATAAAAACCGGCCTCCCGGGGGGGAAAGAAATGCTTCACCAGAATTACATCAAAATTTGTGAGCACGGAGAAGGAGAAGAGAGCTATTCCGGTGGGGATGAAATACTTATAAATCGACGCCATGGAGACGCACTCTTTATCTCCCGCCTCCTCTTCCTCCGGGAAATCTCTCCTGAGAAAGTGGATAAAGGTAAAACCGACAAGTATCATGCACAACGGCACAGTAACATAACCCCCCAACGCGCCGCTCACCCCCAGGCCTGCCCCGACAAGAGCCAGACCGACCGCTAACTTTAAACCAGCCGGCAGAATACCCAGAGCGGCCAGATGCGTGAAGCGCTGCCACCCCCAGAGAAAGGCGCCGGGGACCACCGCCAGCGTGGAAGCGGAGATCACAAACCCGACCAGAATAATATAGTAGGATTGACCGATCTGCAGCCAGGTCGCAATGGGCCCGGAAGCCAGGATCAGGATGAGCAGAAGAATCGCCGCAATAATTCCCAGATCGCGGGTGGCTCTTTTAAGGAGTATTCGAACCCGGCCGGATTCATTCCGGGCGATATAGATTGAAAAAGATCTGGCCAGAACCGGATAGAAAGGAACGGTAAATTGAGAAGCAAGTACAGTTAGAGAAATCAATGAATTAAGAACTCCGTATTCGACCACTGAAAGCAGGCGGACCAGACCCAGTTGATATACCAGGTTAAAGATGTTGACCAGGCCGGTTCCCAGAACCATGATGCCGGTATGCCGGATGAAGTCGTTTTGGATCAGCCGGGTAATTTTTTTTCTCATTTGAAATCTTTTAAATGTCCGAATACTTTTTTCCCGGCCCGGAGGAAGAATCGGATATCCGACCAATCCCGGATACTCATTATCTTGTGGGCCAGGAAGACGGGATCAAAGGCGATCGAGTACATTCCCTGAACCAGCTTCATCAACTCTTCTCCCGAAAAAGGCGTCTTCATTACCGGTTTCTTCATATCGAAGTCGGCCCAGTCGTCGGTTAAAAGCCAGTTCTTATCCCGGCATTCCTGATAGAGCGGTGTCCCGGGATAAGGGACAACGACCGTGGCCTGCATGGTATAGGCGTACCCCTTCCGGAGCAGCCATCGCCCCAGTTCAAAAGTTTTTGTTGCCTCTTCATAACTCTCCCAGGGATAGCCGAACATGATTGTGATGTGAGGATATAATCCCGCCTTCCGAGCTGCCCGGCATGATTCGATGATTGTCTCAATCTTCATATTCTTCTTCAGGCGATTGAGGGTATCCTGATTACCGCTCTCCAGGCCGAAAAGGAGAAAACGGAAACCGGCTTCTTTCATCAGCCGATAGTCTTCCAGAGTGGCGGCGCCGAATCTAAAATTACAGTCCAATCCGATCTTTTTCCGGAAACCGCGCTCTATGGCGCCCCGGCAGAAACTTCGAAGCCATTCCCCCCGGGGAAAGGTGCCGGTGTCGTCCATAATCTCCCGGACCGGATAGTTCTCAATAATCATCCCGATCTCATCCAGTACGTTCTCAACCGATCGGACCCGGAATTTGGGATAGAGCTGGGGCCAGCTGCAGAAAGTACATTTCCCCCACCAGCAGTCCCGCCCGCTCATTATGTAGGTGCCGGGAATCCGGCGATAATTTCCGTTCTTATAGGCGTAAAGTTCCCATTTGGTCAGGTCCCGGTCGATGAAGGGAGCGTCATCAAGATTATTATTTAGCTTGAACGGGCCGGTATTCTTTATTTGCTCGTTATCTCGATACCAGATACCGGATTCCAGGGATTGGGGATTAGGGATTGGGGATTTGTGATCTTGGAGGCTTGAGTTTTTACATAAATTAAGCAACAGGAAGTCGTAGTCGCCGCCGGTGAGAACGAAATCGACCTGGGAATTTTGCATCGATTCTTCCGGGAGGGCGGTGACATGATCACCAATAAGAACAGTAATAGGTGATCGGTGATCAGTAATCGGTAGGCATTTGATCTCGTCGATGAGTTCCCAATGCTCTTTCACCACCGGGGTCTTGGTCTCAAATACGATGAGATCGGGTTTTTCAATTTCGATCAGTTTAAAATAATCTTCCCGGGCGATTCCCTCGGCAGCACAGTCATTCCAGAGAACTTCATGGCCGTTATCACGCAGCAATGTTGCTGCAGTGGCAGGGACAACCGGATAGATATGGGTCGGCTCGGTAAAGTACTGAAACTGCCGGTTCTGCCCCAGAGTGGGAAAGCCTTTTGCGGTATCCAGTGGCGGGTATGAAAATAATATCTTCATAATTTTTACTTCGTAAAAATTCCATTATTGCTTCGAAATAATAATAAGTTCATTGTGGGAGGGGTTTCCAACCCCGATCCAGGTTGCCGAGAATCGGGGTTGGAAACCCCTCCCACAAGGTTAGCGCAGAGCGCTAAATTTCTTTAGCACGATTCATAATCCATTCAGGTTAATTCAGATATCATTTTTCTCTCCGCCTAACCAAATATCCAGGTGGAGAGGGAAATAGAGTGTAGCATAACCAGTAGTGAGATATATTGAAATATGCTTATCCCTTTGACTCCCGTTGGATGAATTCTTCGTAGTATACCGGGGTCCTGGCACTTGTTAGGCCCAGAAGGGTCTGAAAGGCGGTCATTGTTCGTGAAATTCTTTAAGTTTTCTTAAAAAACTGGACCTTGGCATGGTCCTACCATATTTGAAGCCCTCACGGGAGTCAAAGGGATAAGCATATATTGAAATATTAAACCATTATTGTTTTTTATTTTCCCGGTTTTCCGCCTTGACGCAAACTCAATATAAGTGTATGTATAAGTGTACTTATATTTAATTCAACACACTGCTTTCTAACGTATATTGGTAAAATTTGGAATTCAGGGAGGTACACCATGGCGGTAAAGACAATTACAATAGATATTGAGGCTTACAATCTTCTGGCCTCGGAAAAGATGGCAAAGGAATCATTCAGCAAAGTCATCAAAAGACGGCTCAAACCTGTACATACCGCGGATAATCTATTGCGCAATCTCGATAAGATTATGTTATCCGACAGTACTCTCGATAAGACTGAAGAACTAATCAGAGCTCGAAAGGAATCAATGGCCAACTCTCCAGTGATTGAAAAGGAGTAAAATATCATGTTACTCGACACTTCTTTCTGTATAGATTTATTGCGGGAACAAAAAAAGAATAAAAGAGGACCCGCGATACAAAAGATAGAAACACTCGCGGGAGTTGAACTTTTTTCGTCAATTTTCGTTCTTTGTGAACTTCAGACAGGAGCTCGTTTATCCACTAATCCTCGGCAGGAAACAAAACAGGTCAACGCACTATTTGAACTGCTAACCGTTGTCTATCCGGACTATTCATTTGCGGCCAGCTATGGAGAGGCAGAATCGATCTTGCGGAAAAAAGGTAACTCTATACCAACTATGGATCTTTTAATAGGACTAACGGCAAAGATGTATGGATTACCTTTGATTACCCGTGATATAAAACATTTTCAACGAATTCCGGGTTTGAAAGTGGAAGGATATTAACTTTTATTCTTCCGGCAGCTTATTTACGAGCAAGCCACGAATAAAGTTAATCCCGTAGACAATGTGGGTACTTACTATCCCAACTGCTACGATTACCGTTGTCTTGAAATTGAGACTCCGTACACCGGTTGTGATAGCTGTCAAGAGGTAGAGAAGAACGATAATCCCGTAGAACTTTATTCCCCCGGGAAACAGAAGAAGCGGCAGCCAGCCAAAGAGAAGAAATATTGTCCAGAGTGAGGGGAGAAAATAGTTGAATCGGCGGGAGGTCCTGGGGAATTTTTTTACGAAATATCCCCGGTGTAGGCCATAGTTGCCGATCTGTCTCCAGTGTTTTCGAAAGAGCGGCCGGCGGTGATGATATACCTGCACCCCGGGATCATAGATGATCTTTTTCTTAGCCTGATGGGTCAACTTCCAGCAGAGGACGGTATCTTCCCCCGGCCAGTAGGGAGAGTCAAACCCTCCAACCTTTTCAAAGGTGGATTTGCGGACCAGGAGATTGCAGGTCGGATAATCATCTACTTCTCTGCGCACCTTGGGGAGCATTCGGTATAAGTGAACACCTCCCACCATCCAGGCGGCGAGCACCTCTCCCCCGGCCTTTTGCCAGAAATTATCAGATGGAGTAGTGGAAGCGGGTCCGCCAACGGCAGCAACAGTATCATCACTAAAATTCCTGATGGCGTTTTTTAGCCAGTCTTCCTGCGGATAGGCGTCGTCATCGATAAAAGCAATAATCTCTCCGTTTGCTTCCCTGGCGCCGATATCCCTTTTTAACGGCGGCCCTACCGGTCCGGTGGGGATAATCGTTATCCCCTCCCCCTCTCCTTCCATCGGTTCATCGGGGAGAAGAATTACTTCGTAATTCTGATAATGTAATCTTTTTATCGCCGCCAGACATTCCCACAGATAGTCCCCGGGTTTCTGAAAAGCGATGATAATGCTGACGAGACGCTCTTGCCGAATTTTTATTTTGCTTTTATCGGACATCTAAACTATATTTAAATTTGATTCTCGATAAGGGTATTATTTTCCGAAGAAAAATAATATGAGAATAATTTCTATTATTGTTCCTGTCTATAATGAAGAGAAGAATATACCCCTTCTCTACGATAAACTCACCATAATTGGGGAAGAGATCCGGGAAAAGTATGATCTGGAGATTATCTTCGTGAATGATGGGAGCACGGATACCAGCCAACAGGTAATCTCCGATCTGTCGAACTCGGATGACCGGGTGAAATATGTAGAACTATCCAGGAATTTCGGCAAAGAGGTCGCCTTAACCGCTGGAATCAATAACTGCCGCGGTGTAGCTTGTATCATGCTTGATGCCGATCTTCAACATCCGGTTGAGTTAATCCCCGAGTTTATCAGGAAGTGGAAAGAAGGGGCTGAGACTGTAATCGGGATCAGGGAAGAAAATAAAAATGGCGGCCTGATTAAAAATGCCGGGTCTTCTCTTTTCTACAGAATCATTAACCGGATTGCCTCCGTAAATATTATTCCCGGCGCGACTGACTTCCGCTTACTCGACAGAATCGTCATCGATGAATTTAATAAGTTCACGGAGAGGAACCGGATCTCAAGAGGATTGATGGACTGGCTGGGGTTTAAAAGATCCTATATTTGGTTTAAGGTCGGAGAGCGGGTCCGAGGCCGGCCGGGATACTCTTTCTTCAAGTTACTCCGGTTAGCCATGAACAGTTTCGTTTCTCTAAGTCTCTTTCCTCTTAAGATTGCCGGTTACCTGGGGCTTCTTATTACCACTATCTCCGGGATCATGGGGTTGTTTATCTTTATTGAAAATTTCATTCTAAAAGATCCGATGGAATTGAAATTCTCCGGTCCGGCGATGCTGGCGGTCTTTATTATGTTCCTGGTGGGTGTGGTTTTGAGCTGCCTGGGGTTGATGGCCTTATATATTGCCGCCATTCACGGAGAGGTCGTTAACCGTCCCCTTTATGTGGTTCGGAAGAAGAATATATAAATTTACTCAGCAGGTTAAATGGAAGGCGCCCACTGTTAACCGCTGCTTACAGAGCCGGTTGTAGGTTTCGACGGCATCAGCAGTCCTCTCAACTATCAATTCAATTCCACGGTTTCTTATCTCATCGGCTGCCTGTGAAGGCACTTCCATAAGCCCCCCACTGCCGGTGCCGATGACCAGGACCTCGGGTTTCAGATCAAGCACTGCCTCGATGTCTTTCAGGCTGAGAGAATGACCACTCTCTCTCCACCATGAACTCTGGATCCGGTCCGGGAAGATGATTACGTCCGAGGTATAGGTTTTTCCATTAATTACTATTTGCCCGAAACTGTAGTCCTCAATCATAAAATTTTTCTTCGAAAAATTATGGCGGGACTGCCCCATCTCGTTGGGACTGCGCCGTTGGCGAGGTCCCTTGCGGGAAAGCCCTGCACTTCGATCTATTATTATTTCCCGATCTCCCGGATTATTTCAGGAACAGATCGAAGAGCTTGCGGGAGCTTATCCGGTTCTTTGCCGCCGGCCTGGGCCAGATCAGGCCGCCCACCTCCGCTCCCTCCCACCAGAATAGCGACTGTCTTAATGATCTCGCCGGCGTGATAACCCCTTTTAACCAGATCGCCGGTAACTATGGCTACCAGGTGAACCGTCTTCCCGGTAACGGAACCGAGAACAGCGATCCCGGAGACAAGCTTGTGCTTCAGTTCATCGGCGATTGACCTGAGAGTACCCATCTCTACATCGCCCAGGTTGGCAACGACAACCTTGAAGTCGGAGATAGTCTTCGCTGTTTCCATCAGTCCGGCCAAATCGCCGCCCGCTTGTTTCTTCAGCAATTCCTTCTTCTCATTCTCCAGGGTTTTAACCCGGGTTGTTAACTTCTCCAACCGCGACAGGAGCCGATCGGGGTTTGTCTTTAACCGCTCCGTTACCGCTTGCATCACACCCCGTATCTTGGCTGATTGTTGATAGGCCTTCTCCCCGCAGATCGCTTCAATTCGCCGGACCCCGGAAGCGACCGAGCACTCACTGAGTATAGTAAAGAAACCGATCTCCCCGGTCGCGTGAACGTGAGTTCCCCCACAGAGTTCCCGGCTGTACCCTCCGATATCGATCATCCGGACCCGCTCGCCGTATTTTTCACCGAAGAAAGCAAGCGCGCCCTGTTTCTTCGCGTCCCGAAGGGAGAGGTGAAAGGTTCTTACCGGATCATTCTCTATTGTCATCCGGTTCACACGTTCTTCCACCTGTTTTACCTCCTCGGGGGTCAGTGCTTCATAATGGGTGAAGTCGAAACGGAAGTAATCCGGGCCGACATACGAACCGGCCTGGGTTATATGTTCTCCCACCACTTCCCGGAGGGCTTGCTGGAGGAGGTGGGTAGCGGTGTGGTGGCGCTGGATGGCTTTCCGACGTTCCTGATCGACCAGGGCTTCAACCTGGTCCCCCTCGGAGAGGAGGCCGGAGAGGATTCTTCCCTGGTGGATTATCAACCCCTCGATAGGTGAAAAGGTGTTATCTACCCGCATCTTAACGTTGGAAGTCTGGATAACTCCGGAGTCGCCTACCTGTCCGCCGGCCTCGGCATAGAACGGGGTCTCTGCCAGAACAATGTTGACCGCTTCGTCTTCACCGGCCGCGGCGACGGTTTCTCCATCTCGCATTATCGCCCGCACCCGGGTACGAAAAGCGATTTTTTCATAGCCGGAGAATATAGTTTGGGGGAGTCTCTTCCGGAGATCACGATATACCGGTAATATCTCCCTTTGTGCCAACCCTTTCCAGGCCATTCGTCCCCGTTCCCGCTGTTCTTCCAGTGCTCTTTCAAAAGCGGGCCAATCGATAGCCATGCCTTTTTCCCGGGCTACCTCATCGGTTAACTCCGGGGGGAATCCGTAGGTATCGGAGAGTTTGAAGACATCCTCCCCCGGGATGACCGTTTTGCCCGCGGTTCTCAGCCGTTCAGCGATCTCATCAAGTTTCTCCAGACCGAGGGAGAGGGTATCGCCGAATCGTTCCTCTTCCGCCCGGATAATCCGGCCGACATGCTCCCGGGCCTCCAGAAGTTCCGGATATGGTTCTCTCATGACTTCCACGACTGCCGGGACCAACTGGAAGAGAAAGGGCTTATCCAGGCCCAATTTCCTGCCGAAGCGTGCCGCCCGCCGGAGGAGCCGGCGCATGACATAACCCCTTCCTTCATTGGAAGGCAGGATATTCTCCGCCAGCACGAAGGTCAGGGCCCGGATATGGTCGGCAATCACGTGGCAGGCTTCCCTATTTTCAGACTTCCGGGCGCCCGGCGACAATTCCCGGAGCGCGTTGATAATAGGCAGGAAAAGATCGGTATCATAGTTGCTGACGACACCCTGGGACAGTAACGTCAGACGTTCGAGCCCCATCCCGGTATCGATCCCCCGTCTCTCCAGTTGACGTCGCTCACCCGATTCCTCCTGGTAGAACTGGGGGAAGACCAAGTTCCAGAACTCGAAATATCGCTCGCATTCGCATCCGGGCCGGCAGTCCGGTTTGCCGCAGCCGAACTCAGGGCCCCGGTCGAAATAGATCTCCGAGCAGGGGCCGCAGGGGCCGGAGGAGCCGGCCGGCCCCCAGAAGTTGTCTTTCTCCCCCAGGCGGACGATCTTCTCCGGCGGGATGCCGATTGTCTTCTTCCAGATCTCAAACGCTTCAGTATCATCCTGAAAGACGGAGACCCAGAGCTGTTCCTTCGTGAGTTCCATCACCTCGATTACGAACTCCCAGGCCCACTCGATGGCTTCCTTCTTGAAGTAGTCACCGAAGGAGAAGTTCCCCAGCATCTCGAAGAAGCTGTGATGTCTCAGCGTCCGGCCCACGTTCTCCAGGTCGCTGTCTTTACCTCCCACCCGGAGGCATTTCTGGCTGCTGGCTGCCCGCGTGAACTCCAGCGGCGCGTCCGTCCAGAGAGCCTTAAAAGGGACCATCCCCGCCGAGGTAAAGATCAGGGTGGGATCGGCAGAGGGGATGAGACTCTCACTCGGGCGGATGGTATGCCCGCGCTCAGCAAAAAAATCGAGAAAAGCTTTTCTGATCGTCTGTGAGTTCATGATAAGAAGGAGTGATCAAAGTGAACTAAAGTGACTAAAGTGACTAAAGTGAACTAAAGTGACTAAAGTTAAAAACTGCAAGATTCTGTTATTACGTTCTTCTCCCAATAAAAGATAAATATGGCAAGCAGTTCACTATCCCAAATCTCATGGTTCTTTATTTCTTGTGATAAACAACTCCAACTTTAGTCACTTCCAACTTTAGTTCACTTCCAACTTTAGTCACTTCCAACTTTAGTTCACTTCCAACTTTAGTCACTTCCAACTTTAGTCACTTCCAACTTTAGTTATAACTTTATCGATGCATTCCCGGATCGTGTCGGGCGAGAAGCCCCGACGGGCCAGATAGGCAAAGAGCTTTCGCCAGGCCGCGGCCGGTTGATCACCCCGGTAATAGTCGAATCTTTTCCTGGCCAGGGTAACAGCCGCTCCCATCTCCCGATCCGGAGGGTACTCTTCTTCAACTACCCGGCTAATCAATTCCTCATCTAATCCCTTCTCCTTCAACTCACGGCGGATCAGCCAGGCGGAACGGGGCTTGAAACGCAGACGGGAACGGACCCAGAGACGAGCGAATTTCTCGTCGTCTAAAAGTTCGAGTCGCTCCAGTTTTTCGATGATCCTGGTAATGACCGGGGTTGGATAGTGTCTTTCTCCCAGTTTATCGGATAACTCCTTCCTGCTCCGTTCCCGGTAGTTCAGCAACCGCAGAGCGCTCTCCCACGCTCTGGAGTATTCGTTCCCATCTTTCATTAGAACTTAGCTGCGCAACTTATTTAACCGCGGATTTCGCGGATTATGCTGATTAAAGAAACAATTAAAGAAAAAAATAATCCGTTTAATCCGTTTAATCCGCGGTTTATTGAAATTCCGAAACAGGAACTTAGCGGACCTAAAGGTCCGCGACTACGAAGATGTCGTAGCCGTCGACCTTTCCTGCCCCGCCCCGAAGCTTTAATCGGGGCCCCGAGACGAAGTTTTTCGGGGAGGTCGACAGAATTATTAAAAATTCTACGCGATTAAATTATATATAAAAAGGTAAACTAAGCTTCCTTCTCCGCCAGTTTTTTCTTGATCTCGGCGGTAATCTGGTTGGTTAACTTTTTGTCCCCTTTAAGGAGTTCCCGGGCCCGTTCCCGCCCGCGCCCCAGGCTCGCGCCTTTGAAGCTGAGAGAACTTCCCTTCTTCTCGATTACCCCGGTGGAGACCCCGAGATCGAGCACCGAGCCGGTCCAGGATATCCCCTCATTATACATGATGTCGAACTCCGCGGTCCGGAAGGGCGGCGCGACCTTGTTCTTTACGATCTTGGCCTTGGTCCGGCTCCCGATAGCCTCGCCGGCACTGTCTTTAATATAGGCAATCCTTCTCATATTGATCCGTATGGAGGCATAGAACTTTAACGCCCGCCCCCCCGGAGTAGTCTCCGGGTTGCCGAACATCACACCGATCTTCATCCGAATCTGGTTGATAAAGACACAGCAGGTCTTTGATTTGCTGATCGCCGCGGTCAGTTTCCGCAGAGCCTGGGACATCATCCGGGCCTGGAGCCCGATGTGGGTATCCCCGATCTCGCCTTCAATCTCGGCCCGGGGGACCAGGGCGGCCACGGAGTCGATCACGATGATATCGACCGCGTTGCTCCGAACTAATGTCTCGGCTATGTTCAGTGCGGCCTCGCCGGAGTCCGGCTGTGAGATAAAGAGTTCATCCAGGTCGACTCCGATGATTTTGGCGTAGGCGGGATCGATTGCGTGCTCGACATCGATATATGCCGCTACCCCCCCCGCTTTTTGGGCATTGGCCACCGTCTGCAGGGCCAGCGTTGTCTTCCCGGATGCTTCCGACCCGTAAATTTCTACTACTCTTCCCCGGGGCAGGCCGCCGATTCCAAGAGCAAGGTCCAGGGTTAGGGAACCGGTTGAGATATGGTCAATTTTGACGCTGGCGGCGTGATGGCCCAGTTGCATGATCACCCCTTTTCCATACTGTTTCTCAACCTGCTCCAGCGCCAGGCTCAGGGCCTTCTTCTTTGCCGCCGCTTCCGTACTTTCTTTAATCATCTTTCCTCCTTTTAAATTAATTGCCATGCCGTGAAAGAATCTGATAGATCGCACCTCGGGACGTGAGGGTGCTTTTCATCAATAGTATCATATTAATATTCAGAGAACCAAGTGAATCCATCCCCCGGATGGACTTTTCAGCATCTTTTTTAAGGGCTTCTCTCAGTTCCGACGTTCTACTCCCTCTTTTGACCCGGCCCAGTGTCAGATGGGGCGCAAATCTCTTTCTTTCCGGCTCGAACCCCAGAATCTCCAACCCCCGGTTCAGATCCTCCGCCAGACCGATTAATTCTTTACTTCCTTCCATCACCCCAAGCCAAATAATGCGGGGCCTTTTCTGATTCGGAAAACTTCCCAGCCCGCCGAACCGGGCGGTTATCGGCAGATATCTCGCCGGCGCCTTGTCAAGAAGATCTTGAATGCCCGCTATCCTCCGTGATTCCACGTTGCCGAGGAATGCGAGGGTAAGATGGAGGTTCTGCTCCGGTATCCATCTCACGTCAGGGATATGGAAGGCCAGGGAACGAGAGAGACGGTATATATCCTCCCGCATCTTCGGTAGCAGACCCACCGCGATAAAAAGTCTCGATGAATGCTTATCTTGCATCCTGTTTTTATTATCAGCTAAACCCTGGAACCTGTTTTCGGAGGAAATCCGAAATCCTAAATAATATCATCCCGAGCTCATAATAAGACGCAACGCCCTCTGAGCTGCCTGAAGCTTGATATCCCGCCGGGTGCCATGAAAGATAAATCTCCGCACCTCTTCTTTCCGAGGGGTGAGAACAGCTATATAGACCAAGCCAACCGGTTTCTCCGGGCTCCCTCCTTCCGGGCCGGCGATCCCGGTAACCGCCACACCCACCGAGCTGTCAAGGATAGTTCTGATACCCCGGGCCAGGGCAAGAGCCGCCTTGGAACTGACCGCGCCCTTCCCTTCCAGTGTCGCAAGTGGGACCCCGAGAATATTAGCCTTTACGTGATCGGAGTAAGCCGTCACCCCTCCCCGGAAGAAGGCCGAACTCCCGGGCAGATCGGTGATCATATCCCCCAGTAATCCCCCGGTACAGGATTCAGCCACAGCCAGAGTCCATCCCCGCTTATGGAGGAAGGCACTGAGTTCATGAATCAACGCGGTATTCATTATAGTTAATTATAGTTTCTTCGATCAGCCTGTCAAACTCGACTTTAACCGGCATTGAAATTACACCTCTGTTTTGTCTTCCGGATTATATATGATACACTTAAATATATAAAACAGCTGGTTTTTATCCTGGTAACTTGGTAAAAATGTTGTTAGGAGGCACGTATGAAGAGGATCGGTACCTTTATCTTTGTTCTGGTGTTGGCAATGTCTTTCGCTGGTATAACTGCCGAGGCCCAGCAGAACCCGGGCGATGTCTGGGTGGCTCCCCACCCACTGCCCAACGGAACGGCCATCCCCGGATACTGGCGGCCACCGTTTAAAATGGGGTTTTACTGGGTGGAAGGGAAGGATGATGGGAATGGGAACTGGATCCCGGGGCACTGGAACCCGGTGCCCGGTTCTTCCTCCGGCAACCGGGCCTGGGTCCCCAGATACTGGGATGGAGTGATCTGGGTTGACGGCTTTTGGCGGCCTTCCAACCGCCCGGGTTACATCTGGATTGATCCGAGCTTGCGCAATGGCCGGCGGCAGGGCGGACATTGGCGGGCGTATGAAGGGGGGCAGCCCTGGAAGACCCGCTTTCCCAGGCCATAATGTATAATGTCCAAATAACAAATCCCAAACAACCAGTTTAGAACTTAGCCCCGCCTCTGGCGGGGCGACTTTGGAGTGCGCAAGCTTGCTTGCGCTTTTCGTATAATCGCGGTAGCAAGCTACCGCACTCCAAAATTATTGAAATTCCGAAGCAGTAAGTTAAAAGATCTCATCTATCCAGGCGCCCCCCAGTAGAGTATCATCCTGGTAGAAGACTACTGCCTGACCCGGTGTGGGGGCTTCTTGAGGGGCGGTAAATTCAACCACCACTCCGCCATTTGGCCGGGGAGTTACCATTGCTTCGGCTTCCGGATGGGCATATCTAATCTTGGCCTGCACCTGGATGGGGCCGGTTGGCGGAGGGATGGAGAGCCAGTTCGGCTCAACCGCTCGAAATCGGGTACAGGCAAGCTCTCTCTTCTCACCCACCACGACTTGATTTTTTTCGGGGATTAACCGGAGAACGTAGAGAGGACCTTTTTTTCCGGAAGCGGAACTCAATCCTTTCCGCTGCCCCACGGTATAGAAGTGGTAACCCGGATGTTCCCCCAATTTCTTTCCCGCGGCATCAATAATCTCGCCCGGTCTGTCTATGGGGGGGAGATTATCTCTCAAGAATCGCTTCAGGCTGGAGCGGGAGAGAAAACAGGCCTCCTGGCTTACCGGCAAGGGAGTAAAGCCGGGGAGAAGCTCCTCTGCCAGGCGACCGATTTCTTCCATCGTCCGATCCCCCAGTGGAAAGCAGAGGCGGGATAGCTGTCCGGGTGATATCTGAAAAAGAAAGTAAGACTCGTCCCGCCGGGGATCAATAGGTTTCTTCAATAAAGATCGGCCCCTCCGGACTATTCGGGCGTAATGGCCGCTAGCCAGCATTTCACAGCCATCTTTCAGTGCGGTGTCAAGGAGCAAGCCAAATTTTAAGAGGCGGTTACAGAGAATGCAGGGGTTAGGTGTCTTCCCTGCGGCATAGGCTGTGATGAAGGGATCCATAATCTCCCGGCGGAAGGCTGTTCGAGCGTCGATCACTTTTAGTTGAATCCCCAGTAGTTCACAGATCTGTCGTACTACGATCAACTGATGATCGACGGAGAACGGAGCGTACTCTTCCGGGCAGAGGAGCAGATGGTATCCGACAACCCGGTGTCCCTCCCGGCCGAGGAGAGCCGCCGCCAGACTGCTGTCTTTTCCCCCGCTTAATGCGATGCCTATCTTCATTATAAAATTTTTACTCCGTAAAAATTTTAGCGATCAGATAGAGTCCGCGGAGGGTAAGGAAGGGATCGATATCTTCAATCAGGCGGGAGCGGGATAAGATCAGCCGGGAATGTCCGCCGGTAGCCACCAACCGGGTCTCTTCCCCCCATCCCAGTTCCTTCTTCAACTCCCGGATAATTCGCTCCACCAGGCCGAGCGTTCCCCAGAAGATCCCTGATTGGATTGCCGCCGCCGTATCCCGGCCCAGTACATTCTCGGGAACCGATATCTTGACTTTCGGCAACAGCGCCGCCTTCTGGAAAAGCGCCTGGGTGGAGATCTCCAGGCCGGGAGCGATCACACCGCCCAGGTATTCAAAATTTTTTGAGATAACATCAAAGGTAATAGCGGTCCCGAAATCGACAACGATAACCGGGCCGCCGTAACCGTGATAAGCCCCGACCGCGTTAGCGATGCGGTCCGCCCCGACCTGCTCCGGATATTGATAGCGGATCTTTAAGCCGGTCGGGGTATCTGCGTCCAGTATTCGGCAATCAAGGTCCAGCACGCTCCGGCAGAGGGAGATAAGTGGTTCATTCAATTTCGGAACCACGGAGGCCAAGATTGCCGCGTCAGCTCCGCCCCGTTTCTGAATAGTTTTGAATTTATCAATAACGGTCTCCGGGGAGAAGGGAAGAGACCAGTCTTCCACCAGTTCACTCCCATCCCAGAGCCCGGCGCTGAGGGAAGTATTTCCCAGATCAAGAGTGAGTATTTTTTTGCTCACGTAAACGTCCCCTGGTGGCGCGTAATAGATATTATCCGGAGAGGTCAGAGGGAGTGATCCAGTTCGAGTTCAAGAGCGATATCGGCGGCGGGAGCGGAATGCGTTAAACAACCCAGTGAGATGCTCTCCACTTTGGAGGCCGCGACTGTGGATATTGATCGAAGGTTGATTCCTCCGGAGGCCTCCAGCCGGGTCCTTCCCCGTGTCAGTTCTACCGCATTGGTCAGTTCTTCCGGGGAAAAATTATCCAGCAGGACAGCGTCAGCCCCGGCCTCCAAAGCTTCCCGTAGTTCTTCTGTGGTTTCGACCTCAATCTCAATCTCTTTGTGAGGGAGCGCGGACCGGCTCATCCGGATTGCTCTCTGAATCTTCCCGGGTCCGGATCCGGCGACCAGGGCCAGATGATTGTCCTTGATCAGTATGGAATCATAAAGCCCAAAACGATGATTCTCCCCTCCCCCCATCAGCACCGCGTATTTCTGAAGCTTGCGAAGACCCGGGATCGTCTTCCGTGTATCCAGGACAACGGTCTTTCTTCCCTTTAGCTTGTGAACGAAACGTTTGGTATAGGTGGCGATTCCACAGAGATGCTGGAGGAAGTTAAGCGCCGTTCTCTCACCGGTCAGGATCGGACGGGCTCTCCCCTCCACACTCATCAGAACCGTGCCTTTAGCCACTGTCTCCCCCTCCTCGACTGAGAGTTGGCAGGATAGCTCCGGATCCAGTTCTTTGAACGTCATCTCCGCCAGCGGCAGTCCGGCCACCACCAACCTTTGGCGGGCGACGAGAACCGCCCGGGCCCGCTCATCGGGGGCGATCAGAACCGTAGTAGTTAAGTCACCGCCGCCAATGTCTTCGGCAAGTGCTTGCTGAACCAGGTTATGAAATATCTCAAAATTCATATTTATAAATTAGTCCCCGGTATCTACCCCGATTTATCGGGGGGCGCTACTTTATAGTAGATAAGATTTTTTTCAAAGTCGCTACTTCTTGAGTGAGTTCTTCCTGGCGGCTTCGGTTTTTTTCCCGGATCCAGACCGGGGCCTTGGTAAGAAAATCGGCATTATCCAGACGGGCCCGGACCCGATTCAAAGCCCCGACGGTCTGTTTGAGTTTTTTTTCAAACTTCTCCCGTTCCGCGGCCGGATCAATGACCCCTTCCAGGGGCATATAGATTTCACAGCCCGAGACCAGGGAAGAAGGGATTGTCTTCGATGGCTGGTATCCGGTCTCGACCGTGATCAGGCAGTTTTTTATCAGAGCCCCCATGTTAGCCGCCTCCACTGCCAGAACTTCCGCCTCTCTCCCGGTAGACGGCTTGAGAACAAATGTCACCTTTCGCGAGACCGGCAGCTCGTATTCTTTCCGCAGGTTGCGAGCCCCGCTTATGATATCATACTTCAACCCGGCGAGTTCCCGGACTTCCGGGAAGAGCAGCTCTTTCTCCATTTCCGGCCACGCGGCCCGGATCAGCAGTGAATCTTGTCCCAGGTGTCGCCAGATCTCCTCGGTTATGAAAGGCATGAAAGGGTGAAGCAGCTTCAAGGAGCCGGTCAGGACTTCGAATAATACACCCCGGACAACCGCCTGACGTTCATCCCCCTCCACCGAGAGATAAAACTTGGCGCTCTCTATGTAACGGTCACAGAAATGATGCCAGAAAAAATCGTAGAGTCCGACCGCCGTGTCATTGAAATGAAAACGGCGAAGAGAATTATGGCAGTCTGCAATAGTCCGCTCCAGCCGGTCAAGAATATACCGGTCATCGAGAGAAAGGAGTGATCTGTTCCGGCGGGGATCGGCACTATTCTCTCCCTTTGACTGACCGGCTACAAAGCGGGAGGCATTCCAGATCTTATTGGAAAAGTTTCTTCCCAGCTCGCAGAGGGAGTTCGAGTAGTAAATGTCCTGCCCGATCGGCGAGAGGCGGGCAATAGTAAAGCGAAGGGCATCCGCCCCGTATTTATCGATTACGTCCAGGGGGTCGGGGGAGTTACCCAGCGACTTGCTCATCTTCCGTCCCTCCATGTCCCGAATAATTCCGGTAAAATAGACCTTTCGAAATGGAACTTCTCCCCGGAATTCCAATCCCGCCATGATCATCCGGGCTACCCAGAAGAAGATAATATCAGGCCCGGTGACCAGATCGGAGGTAGGATAGAAGGCTTTGAGATCGGGGGTCTCATCAGGCCACCCCAGGGTCGAGAAAGGCCAGAGCCAGGAAGAGAACCAGGTGTCGAGAACATCTTCATCCTGCCTCCACCCGGAACCTTCGGGAGGAGCTTCTCCAACATAGATCTCGTCGCCCCGGTACCACGCGGGAATTCGATGTCCCCACCATAGTTGACGGCTTATGCACCAATCGCGGATATTCTCCATCCAGTGCTGATACACCTTGACCCAGCGCTCGGGATAGAAGGTGATCTCTCCTTCCCGAACTGCCTGGAGCGCGGGCTCAGCCAGAGGCTTCATCCGCACAAACCACTGAACGGAATGGTATGGTTCAATAACCGTGTGACACCGGTAGCACTGGCCGACGGCGTGGGTGTGATCCTCAACTTTTTCCAGAAGATTCAGGTCTTTCAGCCGGGCAACAAGCCGGTCACGGCATTCAAACCGGTCTAAGCCCTTGAATTCCGCTCCGGCGTTCTCGTTCATCCGGGCGGAGGTATCCATAACCACCATCTCCGGAAGGTTGTGGCGTTTACCAAGTAAATAATCATTGGGATCGTGAGCCGGAGTGACCTTGACCGCTCCGGTTCCGAAACGGGAGTCGACAGAATCATCGGCGATGATCGGGATCTCTCGCTCCACAAAAGGAAGAACGACCGTTCTCCCGATCAGGGAGCGGTAACGGCTATCTTCGGGATGGACCGCGACCGCGGTATCTCCCAGCATCGTCTCCGGTCGTGTCGTGGCTACCGTTATCCAGCCGTCGTTATCTTTCAGTGGATAACGGATATACCAGAGCGAGCCGGACTTCTCCTCATGTTCAACCTCTTCATCGGAGAGGGCTGTATGGCAGCGGGGGCACCAGTTGATCAGGTAAGAGCCCCGATAGACAAGTCCCTTCCGGTAGAGAGTAATAAATACTTCCCGAACCGCCCGGGAGAGACCGGGATCAAGAGTGAACCGCTCCCGCGACCAGTCACAGGAGCAACCTAATTTTTTCAGCTGTTTGATAATCGTTCCGCCGTATTTCGCTTTCCATTCCCAGACCCGGCGAATAAACTTCTCCCGGCCCAATCTCTCCCGGGTGATCCCATCTCCGGCGAGCTTCTTCTCCACCACATTCTGAGTGGCGATTCCGGCATGGTCGGTGCCCGGCAGCCAGAGCGCTTCCCGGCCCCGCATTCTCTGCCAGCGGATAAGAATATCCTGAAGGGTATTATTCAGGACATGGCCCATGGTAAGAATGCCGGTAATATTGGGAGGGGGGATAACAATGACGTAGGGATTCGGACTACCGGGAGAAGCGGTAAAGCAGTCATGGTCCTCCCAGAGGCGGTAGATATCTCTCTCTACCTGGTTCGGGTTATAACGGCTCGGCCAGGAGGAATTAATTTGTTGGTCAGGCGCCATAATAAAATTACTTTCGTCTTGTCCGGTCCTTCAGTAATTTATAATCGACGCTGTCAACCAGGGCTTGCCAGCTTGCTTCGATAATATTTTTGGAGACTCCGACCGTTCCCCAGATATCATTTTTATCCTGACTCTGGATCAAAACCCTCACCTTGGCCGCGGTCCCGGCCGCCGCGTCCAGGTCCCGGACCTTGAAATCCGCCAGGTGAACCTCCTTAATCTGAGGATAGAATTTCCGAAGGACTTTCCGCAGGGCATTGTCAAGGGCGTTGACCGGGCCGTCCCCCTCTCCGGCGGATAGTTCGCTTCTCTCCCCGACCCTGATCTTTACCGTGGCCTCGGAGAGAGGAGGCCGATCTTTGTGCTTCTCCACAATCACCCGGAACCCTTCCAGTTCAAAGAACGTCTTGTGTCTGTGTAGCGCTTTCTGGATCAAGATCCGGAAGGAGGCGTCGGCTCCTTCAAATTCATATCCTTCTTCGCCCAGTCGCTTGAGTTCCTGCAGGATCCTTCCGGTTTCCGGTGTCTCTTTTCCCAGATCGACCCCGAACTCTATGGCTTTGAGGATTATATTGCTCTTCCCCGAAAGTTCCGATACCAGAATTCGACGGCGGTTCCCGACCGCCGCGGGATCGATATGTTCAAAAGTTTGAGGGTTCTTGCGAACCGCGTCCACGTGCATCCCGCCTTTATGGGCGAAAGCGCTCTTTCCGATAAAAGGGGCCCGGGGATTTGGTGTGACGTTAGCCATCTCATCAACAAAGCGGGAGATCTCCTCCAATTTTTTCAGTTTCCGCCGATCAAGAGCCGCCCGCTTCATCTTCAGGACCAGATTGGGGATGATCGTGCAGAGATCGGCGTTCCCGGTTCGTTCCCCGTAGCCGTTGATCGTTCCCTGGACCATGATCGCCCCCGCCCGGACGGCGGCCAGGGTATTTGCCACCCCCAGCCCCCCATCGTTGTGGGCATGGATTCCCAGCGGAAGCGAGAAGCGCCTTCCGACCTCCTCAAGAATGGAAGTTATCTCTTCCGGGAGGCATCCTCCGTTGGTGTCGCAGGGAACCAGAAAATCCGCGCCCGCGTCCGCCGCCGCCCGGAGAGTGGCCAGGGCGTACTTAGGATCATCCTTATATCCATCGAAGAAGTGTTCCGCGTCATAGATAACCTCTTTCCCCTTTGACTTCAGGTAGGCGACCGTTTCCCTTATCATGGCCAGATTGGTCGCGGGCGTTACTCTGAGCACATCATTGACATGGAGCATCCAGCTCTTCCCGAAGATGGTGATTACTGGAGTACGGGCCGCCAGCAGTGAGATGACATTCTCATCGTTTTCCACCTTCCGGCCGGCCCGGCGAGTGCTCCCGAAAGCCGCGATTCTGGCCTGCTTCAGCGGGTGGCGACGAATATCCCTGAAGAAAGCCATGTCTTTCGGGTTGGAACCCGGCCATCCTCCTTCAATGTAGTGAATGCCGAGTTGATCAAGCCGGGAAGCGATTCTCAGCTTGTCCGGCAGTGAGAAGCTTATCCCCTCCGCCTGGGAACCATCCCGCAGGGTGGTATCGTAAAGTAGTATCTTTTTCATTTTGACTGTTTCCGGTCAAGGTCAAAGGCTTGGTGAAGAGCCCGAACCGCCCGCTCTCCATCCTTCGCCCGGACTACGCAGGAGATCTTGATCTCCGAAGTACTGATCATCATGATATTAATCCCTTCCTCGGCCAGTGCTTCAAACATAATGGCCGCGACTCCCGGATGGCTCTTCATCCCTACGCCGACAATGGAGACCTTGGCGATCTTCTCTTCTACTGTTACCTTGCCCGCCCGGATCTCACCGGAGATGTTTTCCAGCAGATTTTTGGTCTTGACCAGTTCTGGTCGGGGGACGGTGAAAGAGACGTCTGTGAAACCTTTCTCGCTGACATTTTGAATTATCATATCGACATTAATATTGGCTTGGGCGATGCTCTTAAAGATATGAGCGGCTATTCCGGGAGTGTCCGGAACGAGAGTAATCGTTAGTTTTGCTTCGTCCAAGGTAAGGGTTACCCCCCGGATGACGACCTGCTCCATAGACATGGTATCCACCTCCTCGGTGACAAATGTTCCTTCGTCTTCAATAAAGCTGGACCGGACATGCAGCGTGACATGGAATTTTTTGGCGAACTCAACCGCCCGGTTCTGGATCACTTTCGCTCCCAGACTGGCCAGTTCCAGCATCTCATCATAGCTGATCCGGTCTAACTTGAAGGCCCCGGGAACGATCCGGGGATCAGCGGTATATACGCCGGCGACATCGGTATAGATCTCACAGACTTCAGCCTTCAAGACCGCGGCCAGGGCCACGGCCGTAGTATCGGAACCACCGCGTCCCAGTGTGGTAACGTCTTTTTTTAGGTTTATACCCTGGAACCCGGCAACAACCACGATCGTATCCTGGTCCAACAGTTCAAAAATTTTCCGGGGGTCGATCTTGAAGATTCTGGCCTTGGTGTGGCTATCATCAGTCAATATTCCCACCTGGATGCCGGTGAGAGATACGGCTGGAAACCCGGCATATTGAATGGCCATTGTCAGGAGCGCCGCCGAGATCTGCTCTCCGGTTGAGATTAACTGATCCATCTCCCGTTCGGAAGGGACCGGAGTGATCTCTTCCGCCCGGCGGATTAAATCATCCGTTGTTCCCTCCATGGCGGAGACCACTACCACCAGACCCTGATCCGGCTTTTTGGACCGGATGACCCTCCGGGCGACATCTTTAATCCGTTCTATATCGGCTACCGATGTGCCGCCATATTTTTGTACGGTAATATTCATGAAATTGTACTTATATGCTCAAGAGCAATGGTATAAACTTATGCCCGCTCCGCGGTCGGAACCGTCCCTGGTGGGCCTCTTTCTCGCTAAAAGACTCCATCCGGTCGCTTTTGACCCCGCTTCCCCATATCGCGAAGGGTACCGGATCGGAAACGTGTGTCCGGACTGAGATGGGGGTGGCGTGATCGGGGAGAACAGCGATCCGCAATTCCGGATATTCTTTCCGAGCAGCCATGAGGGGGCCCACAATATCCTCATCGATGCGCTCGATGGCCTTCATTTTTTCGGTGATATTTCCAGCGTGGCCCGCCTCATCAGGGGCCTCGACATGGAGATAGACGAAGTCATGTTCTTCCAAAGCTTCGAGGGCACCCCGGCCTTTGCCGGGATAATCGGTATCAAAATATCCGGTAGCTCCGGGGACATCGATGATATCAAGACCGATAATCCGAGCGATTCCTCCCAGCAGATCTACCGCCGAGATCAGTGCCCCGCTCAATCCAAATTTTTCCCTGAACTGTTCCAGGATGGCGCGTTTCCCTTCCCCCCAGAGCCAGATCATATTAGCGGGATTTTCTCCCAGGTCAATTCGGATTTCGTTTACCTCCCGGTCAGCCAGGATAACCCCGGACTGGACGATCAGGTCCCTCAAAAAACGGGAGCCGCGGCCCCGGGGAAGATGCGGCTGATAATGCCGGCCGGTAATATCATGCGGGGGGACCGTTTTTAATGAGCCGTGCCCCTCCTCCAACAACTGCTCTTTGACCACCAGGAGATGACGGTAGCTTTTGCCGGGATAGAACCGGATCCCCTGCCCTCCCAGTCGTTCTTCCAGCAATGCTATCAGGACGGCCCCCTCCCGGGAAGAGATATGCCCGGCGCTGTAATCCACCAGGAGCTTATCAGCCACTGTTACCAGATTACAGCGGAAGGCGATCTCATCATCTTCCAGGGAGATACCCAGACTGGCTGCTTCCAGCGGACCCCGTCCGGTATAATAACGCGCGGGGTTGTAACCCAGAATGGAGAGATTGGCTACATCACTGCCCGGTCTCATTCCCGAAGGGATGGTCTTCAGCCTTCCCCCTGCCCCTTCACGGGCCAGCCGGTCCAGGTTTGGCGTGACGGCGGATTCCAGAGGGGTTTTCCCCTTCAACTCCTCCAGAGGGTAATCAGCCATCCCGTCGCCCAGTACAATTACGTATTTCATTGAAGTGTTTGGTCAATCCTCTACTCTTAATCTCAGGGGTCGACCCTTTACCATGGGTAATCGACTGATCCGGGCAACGGCTTTCTTAAGTGCTTTTTCCTTGGCCAGGTGGGTCATCAGGATAATCGGAACGACCCCTCTCCTTCTTTGCCCCCTCTGGATAACCGAAGCGATACTGATGTTGAAGGAGCCCAGGATACTGGCTATTTGAGCCAGCACCCCCGGTCGGTCGACCGCCGGTATTCTAATATAGTGTCGGCACTCTACTTCGCCCATCGAGGCCATTTTGAGATCGTCATCGATCAGTAATGATCCCGGTCCATTGAGATTGCCGGTCAAGATTTCTTTGCCCGCTTCGATAAGATCGGCTACGATCGCGCTGGCGGTCGGCCCTTCTCCGGCTCCCTTCCCCTGAAAGATCTGCCGGTCACTATAATCGCCCTCCAGATAGATGGCGTTGAATACCCCGTCTACCGAAGCCAGGAGGTGGTGCCGGTTGACCAATGTAGGATGAACTCTGGCATCCACGCCGGAAGCAGTCTGCTTGGCAATGGCCAGCAACTTGATCGTGTAACCAAGTCCACCGGTATATTCAATATCTTCATCCGTTATCTCGTTAATCCCCTCGACGTATACTTTCTTGAGATCAATCCATCCGCCGAAGGCGAGAGAAGCCAGAAGAACCAGCTTATGGGCTGAATCGACCCCACTCAAATCGAGAGTGGGGTCTTTCTCGGCATAACCGTTGATTTGAGCCTCTTGCAGTGCCATCTCCAGCGAAATTCGATCTTCGGTCATCCGGGAGAGAATGTAATTGGTTGTTCCGTTGATAATCCCCAGAACGGAAGAAATTTTATTGGCCGCCAGGCCTTCCTGGAGGATTTTAATAATCGGGATCCCCCCTCCGACCGAGGCTTCGAAAAAGATCCGGCGGTTATTTTTTCTTGCCTCACGAAATAGGATCTTTCCTTTCCGGGCCAGCAATGCCTTGTTAGCCGTTACGACCTGCTTGCCCTTACGCAATGACTCGATGATAAGCTCTTGGGCCGACTCCAGGCCTCCCGTCAGTTCGACTACAACTTGGATCTCGGGATCTTCTATGATCTGCGAAGCTTTCCGAGTTAAGATGGACGGCGGAATTTTTATTCCCCGAACCCTTTTTAAATCGAGGTCGGCCACCCGACGAATCCGGAGGGAGACCCCCGTTCGACGAGAGATGTGGGCGGCATTTGAGCGGAGAATCTTAATCACCCCCGTTCCCACGGTGCCCCACCCGATCAAACCGATATTTATCCGACGCATAAAATATTTCCTCCAAAAAAGTTATCTTCCAATTTCAGTCGGGGCGGGGAGATTCGAACTCCCGACCTCCTGAACCCCATTCAGGCGCGCTAACCAGGCTGCGCCACGCCCCGAATAAGCAATAATGAACGCCAATATAGCAATCAGGAACTTATAGAGGCAAGGAAAATCAAGGGTGTTAGCTTCCAGACTGAAGGTGCTGAATCCATTAAATAATAGATAAATATTTTATTTCGCTTTACAGGACACTTAATAACTTTATACTTATGCTGAACAAATACCGGAGACTGCACGTATTATACATATCGGAATTTTGCGTCGAAAGCCATATCTTCGACAATAATTCTATCGACCTTTCCGAAAAACTTCGTCTTGGGGCCCCGATTAAAGCTTCGGGGCGGGGCAGGAGAGGTCGACATCTACGTCATCTTCGTAGTTCCCCCGCCAATGGCGGGGCCAGTATAAAATAGCGCCGCAGGCGCTATTTTATAACAACAACGGACCTCAAGAGGAATTTACATGAAGACAGTCATTATATGTGGAATTGTCATCCTGACTTTTGGTCTCTGGGTGGGGGAGAGCGCGGGGGAGCTGAAGTACGGCGAGTTGCGGTTGGGCGCTCACGGCAGCTATATCAATCCGAAGGACTCCGATTTTGATCATATATTCGGGTACGGGGCCATTGCCAAGTACAAGTTTACCGATACCCTGGGGATAGAAATGGGCGTCGATTACTTCCGCTGGAGTCTGGACGAAGGAGATGTCGAGATGCCTTTCTCGAGCGCCCCGGGACCGGTCTATTATAAAGAGGTGGACCGGGTCTATCCGATCTATTTTTCCGCGATGATCTTCGCTCCCATTACGGAACAGAATGCCCGCGCTTACCTGGGTTTGGGCGCAGGGTATTATCAGGTGGACTCCAATATTGACGGCCACTATGATGTCGTGGTTGACGGCAAGACTTACCCCTTTACTATTACCGGGAAAGTTAATGGGCAATGGTCAGTCCACGCCGCGGTGGGAGCTGATTTCATGCTCAGCCAGCACATCTTCCTGAATGTAGAAGCGCGTTACGTTATTACCCACCTGGACCGGGAGCAGACCCATTCCAACCCGGAGAAAGGATCAGTCACCGTGAAAGACGAGGCCGACTTCAACAACTGGCAGATCCGGGCAGGATTGGAATACTCCTTTTAACCTATTTTAATCGTATGGGAAATTGTATTCCGTCGACCGAACGGTTGACGGCTACGATATTTTCGTAGTTGCTCCGCCAGAGGAAGGGCTAAGTTCTTCCTCCTATCGTTTCATAAAGGCCTCGACCCGTTTTGCTTGGTTCTCTTGTAATACCCGTTCATACCGGCTTAATTTCTCAGTTCTCCATTGGCTTCCCAGTACGGCCAGGAAGAGAAACCCCGCGGCTATTGCCACACTAAAAAGGCAGAAGATCGTCCGGCCCTTTATTCTCCGGTAAGCCTCCCGACTTAGATCCAGCAGGAGAATGGCCATCAATACTCCAGTCAGGACAATGAGAGGAATTAACCGGGCAAACCCTTTTAACCCACAGATCTCACCGATGGTGGGAGCAAACTTTCCCTGGATCAGAAACAGCCAGGAGAGATCATAAAGCGGATTTTTAAACTCCTTGGGAAAGTACGGGAAGACTACGGTCCCGATAAAGACAAAGGCAATGGCGATCAGGGCGGTGGGAGCCAATATCCAGGCCAGGATTCTCCGGATTTTTCCTACCGATTTTCCAATCTGAAAGATTACCGCGGTAACAAGAAACGGGAGGAGCGGGACCAGGTGACGAGGCCCCATCGACCACCCCCCCTCCCAATCGGAGAAAGCGCTTAAGAATACAAAGTAAACGGCCGTTATGGATAGGAAGAGCCATCCTTCCTGCTTCCATCCCGGATGCCGGATCATCTTGACGATGCCGAAAAGCCCGAGGAGAAGGAAGGGGGAATAAAAAAAGAGGCCCCGGTAAGGACTGATCAAGAGTTGAAAGAGAGCGGAGAGTTGACCGCCCAGTTCGTGAAGGCTCCCCGGGAATGATACGCCCGCGATACCCCGCTGATGAGCGATAGTGAACAGCCGATAAGTCTCATGATAATAAGGAAACTGGAGCGGCCCACCGAAACACTTCCAGTGATAATAGAAGGTTACGCCGACCGGAATGGCACACCCCAGAAAGAATAATAAGAGCTTGGGCGCCCGCGAGATCGCGGGCAGGCCGAGGGATGCCGTAATGACGACAGCCATGATTAATATCGCCTTACGAGGGTTGATAAGGGACTGGATATGGGGGCCGATGACAGACTGGATAAGATCGAGCTGCGACCAGAGAGTTCCGATCAGGAAGGCCGCCAGGATCAGATAGAGGGCGGCCCTGAGTTTCTTCCCCACTGTGGCCGCATAGATGAAGATGCAGAACGAGATCAGAGCGGTGGGATATTCGATCGAGAAGGCAAGTCCGCAGAAGAATCCGCTTTTAAACAAAGTCTTGCTGTCTAAGTTCAGCTCTCTGGCGCTAAAGGTGATGAGAAAAGCAATGAAGAGGCTCATCCCGGCCAGCTGGTGGCCATAATACATTGTGGAGTAAGGCCAGGTTATGGTCCCCAGCGCGTAAGCGATCAGAAGCGCCCGCCGGAGTGGGTATCGAAGGGTAATCAATGACCAAAATTTAAAGAGGAGCAAAAGGAACAGGGCCGAAGGAATACTTAGGCAGAGGGAGGTGATCAAGTACAATAGCATCGGCTCCGATAAGCGCAGGCCGGTATAAATCTGCGTCATCCGGGCGGCCAGATAGACCGGGGCGGCGAGAAATGAAGAGATGGGAGCTTTATTGGAATAGAAGTTTTTGCGAAAAAATGATTTGTCTTGAGTATCATGATGGATGATGATCTTATCGATAGAGAAGGTCTGGTGTTCGATCAAGGCGCGGGTCAGAAAGATGCGGCTGTATTCATTGGTATTCCAGAAGTTGGTCCAGGTGAAGGTAAGATAGAGGAAGCAAAAGAGAATAAGGGCTACTGTTCCCCTCGGAGGGCGGCGGCTGATCTTTTCGGGTTTCGGCATGCTCTCTCTTCCTAATCAATAACAATTTCACTTCAAGCCATACTCTTCCATCTTTCGATAAAGGGTTCTCCGGCTGATGCCGAGAAGTTCAGCCGCTTTTTGCTTCTTTCCGGATGATTTAATAAGGGCGCCCCGGATCAATTCCTTCTCCATTCTTTTAATGCTCAGATCAGAAGGCAGACGCAACGATGGGGATTTAGCCGGTGAAATCTGGGGGGGAAGATCCTCCATTCCCAGGACAGGATTCTTGGACAGGACCACCATACTTTCCATGCAATTTTTCAACTCCCGGACGTTTCCAGGCCAGTCATATGCCTGAAGGGCCTGGAGGGCCCGGGGATTGATCGCCGTTACCTTCTTCCGGTTAACCCGGCTGAATTCTTCAATAAAGGTATAGACTAAGAGAGGAATATCTTCTCTCCGTTCCCGCAGAGTGGGCAGATTTATTCTGACTACGTTAAGCCGGTAATAGAGGTCTTTCCGAAGCTGCTTTTTTCGTAATAGTTTTTCCAGGTCGTCGTTTGAAGCCGCCAGGAGACGGATGTCCACCGTAACGGATTTAGTCCCCCCCACCCTCTCAAACTCGCGCATCTCCAGGAGTCGCAGGAGCTTTACCTGCATTTCGAGGGGAATCTCACCAACCTCATCCAGAAAAACAGTCCCCCCATCGGCAATCTCGAACTTTCCTTTTTTCTGGCTCACCGCCCCGGTAAAGGATCCCCTCTCATGGCCAAAGAGTTCACTCTCCAATAGTGAGGGTGAGAGGGCCGCGCAATGGATGGGAATAAAAGGCATATTCTTCCGGGGGCTCTGCTGATGAATAGCCCGTGCGACCAGTTCCTTCCCGGTTCCCGATTCCCCGGTGATTAATACCGTGCAGTTACTGGCGCTGATCTGACGGATAATCTCAAAGACCCGTTCCATAACCAGGCTGTGGCCGATTAGATTCTCCAGTCCATACCGTTTCTGGAGCTGTTTCTTTAAATATATATTTTCCGCTTCCAGGGCTTTCCCTTTCAGGGCCCGGGCGATCAGAAGTTCCATCTGGTCAAGGTTGATTGGCTTGGTAAGATATTCATACGCCCCTTCTTTAATGGCTCTCACCGCGCTGTCAACGGTTCCATAGGCAGTCATCATAATGAAGAAAGTAGCGGGTGAGATCGTCTGGATCTTCTTGAGTAGTTCCAGGCCAGACATCCCCGGCATCTTTAAATCTGAGATAACCAGATCGATGGCCCTTGATCTGACAATTTCTTCCGCCTGGAGACCATTCTCCGCTGTGATAATCGTATAGGCTGGAATTTGAAGCGCTTCCCGAAGCCCTTCCCGAATATTTTGTTCATCGTCAACTATCAAGATCACTGTTTTCATGATTTTTGTCCCGGAAAACCCGCCGGCAGGAGTTTTGCCCGGTCCGGGCGCCTGGGGAACCAGATAGTAAAGGTAGTCCCCTCTCCCGGCTTGCTGGTAACCTCCACGTATCCTCCATGTTGACGGAGTGCCTTATAGACCACCAGTAGACCCAGGCCGGAGCCGGTTTCTTTGGTGGTGAAGAGAGGTTCGAAGAGTCGGCTTATCTTCTCCCGGGCAATCCCCACTCCCTGGTCGGTAATTGAGAACTTAAGATAGGCGTCTTTTTGCTCCAATTGAATCGATATCTCACCACCATTCGGCATCGCCTGGACTGCGTTCTTGATCAGGTTTAAGATTGCCTGCTTAATCAGGTTTTTATCCATCTTGCCTCGGATACCCTCCGGAGAGTATCTCCGGTTAAATGTGATCTTCTTCTCCCGCAATTCTTCCTCGACCAGGGCCAGAACTTCTTCTGTTACCTCAACCAGGTCCTCCTCGTGGAGGCGAAGTGGTTCGGGTCGAAGCGTTCTGAGAAACTGGATAACGATCTGGTCAAGCCGATGCAATTCTTCTTTGATAATTGAGATTCTCTGAAGAAGCTCTTTTCGTAGTGTTGAGTTCAGCCGGTTCACCTGACGCTCAATTAACTGCACCTGGATGGTGAGAGAGCTGATGGGATTGCCAATCTCATGGGCAACGCCCGCGGTCAGATGACTGAGAAAATCCAGCCGCTCGACCAGATTGATTTCTTGCTCAGATCTTCGATGCCGGGTGATATCGGTCAGGACCAGAATAATTCCCCGGAACGCTCCGTCCCCATCCCGGAGAGAAGTACGGCTTAACCGCACCCACCGGGGCTGGGGATAGATAACGGTAAATTCCCTGACCAGCGTCTGTTCGGGGACCTCAAATCCCTGCTCAATAATATCACGTAGGCCCGGGTCAAGAATGGCACGATTGAAAGGTTGGCCGACGCATTCCGGGGAAAGGCTCAGGACCCGGCCGGCCGGGTGATTAAGCAGGGCGATCGTACCGGAAGGGTTAATGACCATCAGCCCTTCCCGCATGCTGTTGAAGATGTCCTCCAGCAACCCCTTTTCCCGGGCCAGACTGATGAGATACTCCCCCACCTCCCGGTTATCCAGGTGATCGAGTCGTTGAACGAGCAGTTCCGTGAATCGTTCCGTCATGATCTTTTCATCCGGTTATTTCGTAATTTGCAGGCGGCGGAGCAGTTCCCCGGGGGACAAGCCATTGACACCGATCAACTTATCCCGGCTGGTTGCCCCCAACCTGATTATTATGGAACGCCGGGGTAGCCGCAGCTTCTTACTCAACAGCTTAATCAATTCCCGGTTGGCTTTGTTATCAACCGGCGCGGCGGCAACTTCGATTTTCAGTCTCCCGCCTTCTATCCCGGCGATTCGGTTGCGTCCCGACCGGGGACGCAACCTGACCCGGAAGCGCACCTGAGAGTTGGTCTTGCTGATCTTTAGTTGTTTCATTATATCATGCTCCGGGGAGAGCGAAATACGCTGAACCTATAATTACAGAAAGAACTCTTCCGGCGATAACGACAGCCAAGATCGCTACCAACGGTGTTAGATCAATCGTGCCGATAGCAAGATTCAAGCGCCGGAAAGGCCGCAAGAACGGTTCGGTGAAAAGCCCCAGCCAGGTGAGCGGACCCCCTGAGCTTCGGGTCCGCGTAAACCAGGAAAAGACTACCCGGAGGATAATCAGGAACACGATGACCCAAGATAAAGGAATAATTATCGCGATACCATCCAGTCCGGCTTTGACCGGAATCAGTCTCTCCGGCTCCAGCCAGCCGATAACCTGGTATATTTTCCAGAGTCCGGTTAAAAGGAACGTAAAAGAGATAAAGAGAATGAACAACGACGGCCACCGTCCCCGTCCCACATTTTCCACGGGTTGAATTATCCGTTTTGCCAGGCGGGAGACCTGATCGGAGGCCGACTCCAGGGGAGAGATCAGGGCGATAATCAATAAAAAAGCATACAGGCGATAGAGGAGGATCAAATAGTATACGATACTCTGCCCCATTCCCCAGAAAGGCATCGTGGTGGCGAAGTTCCAGCGCGAAAGCCCAAGGAAGAAGACCCCCGTCCCGGATCCGGAACGGCCCATATAAAGCAGCCCCTGGAGAAAGATGATCAGGAGCATCCCCAGTACCGGGGCCGGGGTTATGTTCTGTCTGGAGAAAACCCTGGATAAAAAATCAACCACCGGCCTGGTTATCTTTATGACCAGGCGATAAGGTTGATTGAAGGTCATCTGTCCGGTATCGGGAATGACCGCCCGGATCAGAAGGAGGACAAAATAAATTGAGAAGACCGGTTCAAGAAGCCCCATTTTTTAAGCGTCTCCCAGTTCTCCAGCTCTTTGGTAAGCGGCTGCCACAGCCTTCTCCACTATGGCCTCGAAGTCGAGTTCGCCGAAAGTCTTTAGAGCTGCCTCAGTAGTTCCTCCGGGGGAGGTGACATTCCGCCTCAGTATCTCGGGAGCCTGTCCGGTCTCTTTCAGTAGCTTTCCGGCCCCGATGACTGTCTCTCGGGCCAACCGGTCCGCCTGCTCACCGGTTAAACCCAACTTCCGTCCGGCCCGGGCCAATGCTTCCGTAAAGAGGAAGATATACGCCGGTCCGCTGCCGCTGACGGCGGTAACCGCGTCGATCAGTTCTTCCGAAACCATCAACACATTACCGACCGATCCCATGATCTCTTCCACCGTTTTTAAGTCAGCCGACCCGGCATAACGGCCGCCACAGATCGCGCTGATCCCGGATTGGACCAGAGCCGGTGTATTCGGCATGACCCGCACGATCGGAATTTTTCTCTTCAGTTTCTCCTCCAGACTCCGGGTCGAGACTCCGGCCAGGATCGATACCAGAAGCTGGTCTTCCCGGATGGTCGGTGAGATATCGGTGATGACGTTGCTGAGAATCTGCGGCTTGACGGATAAGAAAACCGTATCAGCGAAAAGGACCGCCTCTCTATTCTCGGCGGTCACATTGATCCCCAGTTCCCGGGCGATCAGCTCGCGCCGCGGGCGATCGGGGTCTGCGGCGATGATATTATGAGGAGAGAACAGGCCATTCGCTATAATCCCCCGGATCAGAGCTTCACCCATATTCCCGGCTCCGATGAAAGCGATCTTTTTCATGGTTTATTCTCTGATTTTAACGGTTTAACGATGAAATGAAAATCAAGTTTTTCATCGTCGATCTGCAATGCCAATTCGGACGTCATGCGGGTAAGCAGAAGATAATAAGGCACGGATACTTTATGTCCGGCCACCTCGATCCCCACGCTGCTCTCTCCCAGGATGGGTCGCGCTTTACGGATAGCCTCGATGAGTTCTTTCAGGAGGCCGAGTTTCCGGACTGCCCCGTCCGGCAAGGTGTAACTTCGTCCGCAGGCCCGGCACTTAAGTGATGGATGATCCGGATCGAGATCATCCAGATCAAACCGGACCGGTCGTCCGCAATCCGGAGCGGCGCAGGTAAATTCAATGATCTGTTTATTCTCCATGGTTCCTTCTCCTCTCGTCAACCGTTTTCTCTCTTCTCCTCTGAGCCTATCTTCATTATGGGTCTTCCTCCCCTCAATCTTTTCAGTTGAGGATAAACCGGGATCATAAGAGAAGGGACGGGCACCTTTCTATTCGTAACCGAGGCCTTCAACTGCAGCGCGTTGCAGACCGCCTGCCCCCGGTAATGATTGTTGGTGATAACATATAACTCCCGGGTCTGCCGGGCGGTCTCCTTTATCCGACCAAGCCATTTGGCGATCTCTACTTCGGAGTAGAGGTAATTGTAACGGGCGTCCCGGCCCGCGTTTTTTCGGAACCAGTCGCGGACATTTTGTCCGTGAAGCCGGATATATCCCAGCGGGGAAGTCACCCGGCTTGACGGCAAAATCGAGTAGGATACCCGGGGTTGGTCAATATTGCAGAAACCAATCCCGATGTCAGAGAAGAATTGGAACGTTTCCGGGCTGTCCCAGGAACGGTGCCGGACCTCAACGACCAGGGGATATTCCGGAAATCGTTCCACCAGCCGAGCCAGGTAGCGCTGATTGGTGACGTTACAGTGAAACGAATAGGGGAACTGGACCAGAACCGCTCCCAGTTTCCCCGCCTCCTGAAGCGGTTCGAGTCCTTCCCGCCACTGAATCTCATCCGAGGGGGAGAGCGCGTCCCTCTCATGAGTAAAATGACGGTGCAGCTTGACCGTAAAGCGGAACTCCGGGTTGTGAGAGGTCCGTTTCACCCAGCTTATGCTGTTGCGGGCCTGAGGCAGGCGATAGAAGGTGACATTCGCCTCAATGACATCGAAATATCCGGCCAGGTATGAGAGCTGGTCGAATCTCCTCCCGGCTCGGTTCGGATATACAATGCCGTCCCAATCCCGGTAAGACCAGCCGGCTACTCCAATTCTTACTCTCCCCATAAGTACTCTCTCTATAACTTAACTATTAAATTCCACCTTAACCATATCCCCGACCTGTAATCCCAGTTGTTGGGCGGCGTTGCCCCCGTTTACAGCCAGTTCAAGAAATCCGCAACTCCCCCAGACAGCGAGGAGTTTTCCATTCTCCACGGCTGCGTAACTGTTTACCAGCGGAATATGAAGACAGTGATCGTTGATTGTCAGTTGAAGGGCCGACGGATGATCAGATCCGGGTGACTGGTCCGGGAGATTTTGTGCCAGGGCGGTGACGCAGTTACCGAATCTATCCATGCCTATTATCTCCACCAGCTGGTATCCATCCGTTGTAGGCCTGACGACCGGCGTGGACAAGATAACCGGCTGGGAGTTTGGCGGACCGACCTTCTCGGCCGGGAGACCTCCGGCCAGCCGGGCGGCCAGAGGCGCGAAGATATCGCGGCCGTGGAAGGTGTCGCTTATCTCGTCCCGAAAGAGATCCTCCCGGATGGCATGAAAGATAGCCTTCTCCTTCAGATCGGTAAGAACATAACTGAGGAGACCGTTATCCGGAGCCACGAAGATATATCCCCCACCCCGTACTACGAGGACCGCACGGTCCGAGCCCACCCCCGGATCGACCACCGCCAGGTGCACCGTTCCCCGGGGGAAGTATCGGTAGGCGCATCTTAATATTAAAGCTCCTCTCCGGATATCTCCAGGTGAAATCCGGTGCGTGATATCAACAGTCCGCGCCCCGGGACAGATGGAGGCGATCACCCCCTTCATGGATCCCACAAACCAATCCTCCTCACCAAAGTCGGTGAGAAGGGTTATTATCTTGCTCTTCATTATTTGAACCGCGGAGTTCAAAGGCGACTTTGCGGTTTAATCAAATTCGAAAACAAGAGCTTAATTATACCGGAAACTCCGGCATCGGGGATTGTCCAATCCGGACCGCGACAGCGGCGATCTCCACACTGACCCCCTGGGGTAGGGCTGAGACCTCGACACAAGCCCGGGCAGGAGGTTCGTCGGGAAAATATTCCCGATATACTTCATTGAATGCGTCAAAGTCGGCCATATTATCAAGATAGATTGTCGTCTTGACAACTTGCTCCAGGGTAATCTCCGCCTCTTCCAGGATCGATTTCAAATTCTTCAGGATCTGGATAGTCTGTTCTTTGATCCCTCCCTCGACCAGCACTCCTTCCGGCGTAAGAGGGAGTTGCCCGGAGATGAAGATCAGATCACCGGCCTTGACCGCCTGAGAATAAGGACCGGCGGCCGGAGGGGCATTTTGTGAACTAATTATCTCTTTCATTTATTATTTTCCTCCGAAAGGTAATAGTTGCCGTCCCGCTGGGTCCCCCCAGAATTACACCCGGCGATATCCGGTAGCCACGTAGAAACTCACCCGCCGTGACCGGACGTTTTCCTTCGATCTGGAGTTCCAGGATGCGGAGACTCCCTTCCCCGGCGGCAATGCTCAGGATATCTCCTTCCGCTTCCAGCGCTTCTCCCGGGACTCCATTTGACGAGGGGCCCGGCCGGCAACGGATTATCTTCAAAATCTTCTCTCCTTTTAGGGTTGGAACGGTTGTGAAGGTGCCGGGCCATGGGTAGAGTCCCCGGACCAGGTTGTGGATTCGGGTTGCCGATCGGTGCCAGTTTATTCGTCCATCCTCCTTGGAAAGCCGGGGGGCGAGAGTAACTTTGCTCTCGTCCTGAGGCCGGGGAACGAGAGAGCCCTGGGCTAGCTTTTCTACGACGTCAGATAGAAGCTCTCCCCCTCTCTCTGCCAGTCTATGGCCCAGGGTCTCGGCATTGTCCTCTGGAAAGATAGCGACCGGCGCCTGGGCAAAAATATATCCCGCGTCCATCCGGTCGCTTATTGAGATAATGGTAACCCCGGTCTCAACCTCACCATTTATCAGGGCCCATTGAATCGGTGCCGCGCCCCGATACCGGGGGAGGAGTGAAGGGTGAAGATTGATGCCGCCCTCTTTCGCGCCGGCAAGGACTTCCGCGGGGATGAACTTTCCATAAGCGGAAACTACTATCAGGTTAGGGGAGATGTCTTTGATCAGGGCGATGAAATCGCGGTCTTTCAGTCTCTCCGGCTGAAGGACGCTGAGGCCCAGCGCTAAAGCTCTGACTTTCACCGGAGAAGGTGTTAATCGTCTCCCCCGCCCTGCTCCGCGGTCTGGTCGGGTCACTACCGCGGCTATCTCCACCCCCCGGTTGACCAGGGAGTCAAGCCCGGGAAGAGCGAACACCGGTGTTCCCATAAATACAATCTTCATCTATAGTTGGCCTAATTTTTTAATATCACCCTCTCCCCTACCCCGACATTGTTCTTCTCAAACCATCCCTGGTTCATCTCGAGAGCGTATTTAAATGGTTTGGGTGGGTGGTAGAGTCTCTGATCATTATCCGGCTCCATCTTCTGGATGCTGATGATCCTGCCCTCCCCGTTGATAAAGGCAATGGAGAGCGGTATATGGGTGTCCTTCATCCAGAACGGGGAGCGAACCGGCGAAGAATACATAAAAATCATCCCCCGGTTCTCCGGCAAGGATCGGCGATATTTCAGGCCCTGCTCCTTCTGAGGGGCGGTCAGAGCGAGTTCCACTTTAATTTTCCTGTCTCCGATCAGGACCTCCCCTTCACCGAAGATGATACCGGTCTTGATTCCCTCCCGGCATCCCCCGGTTATCAGAAGGATTAGAGAAGCGGTACCGATAGTGATGATTGTGGATAAACGCATCGTGAGCTAAGGGCTTGCTCAATCCGCCGAACAGCACCTCTTGGTCGCACTGATCACGTAAACCCCATAGAGCAACAGGAAGATGATCAGCAAGAGTTTCAGGCTAATCAATAAGGGCGTCGATATCATCAGGATAAGGCATAGAAGGATGAAGAGAAGAGCCGGTGTGATTGCGTAAAGGCCAATTGCGAAGACCTGCTTGAAGGGAAGCCGCCATTTAAGAAGAGATGCGGTCACGCCGGCCGCGGCACTCCCACCGAGAATAATGATGAGAGTGACCAGGTAAGTAACTACAAAACCCAGACCGATCATAATCGGTACCATCTGCCAGATGATTGATTTTCGCCAACTTTGGAGCATCTCATCATTGATGACCGTTGAGGTGTCTTCGGAGAATGGGATTTTGGGTGCCAGGGGATTATTAGTGATCAAACTGTTTTTGCTCAATGCGAAAACTAACAACCCCGGCGGCAACGGGGGATCTTCAGTAGTCAGATCGACAATGAAGACGAAGTTGCGAGAATGGGCGGTATCGCGGAGTATTTTAGCCGTATCCTCGTCGGCCGGAGGGTCCTCTTCCAGCAGCTTGTCTACCTCTCCGGACGTGATAAGCGCTTCCGGGACGGGAAAGTGGGCGTCAATCCAGGTTAAGGCGGAAGCAGTATTCTGCTGGGCCGCTTCCAATGCGACCATCCGTTCTTTTTCTTCTGGGGTTAGATTTTTTTCATTGTCTTTACTTTGAACTGCCCGTCCACTCCATTTATTGAATCGATCTAACGGTTGCCTTAAATCATCCACCGTGTATTCGTTCTCCTTCTCAAAACTGAAGTTCTCACCATCATCCATGATGACTTGCCCCTTCTCTATCCTGAGGGGAGGGAGGTTCCCTTTCAGGGCTTCCGTGAATTGGCCCATGATTTTATTCAGCTCATATATCTGGATGCCGGTGAAGAGGATGACCGGTATAACAACCAGAATGGCCAGATAGATAAAAGCTTCTCTCACGGGGCGCCGGATCAACTCCCGGTAGAATCTGAAGTTGGTCAGACTGCCGGAGATTGTTGACGGTATTGTATTGAATTTAAAACCCATCGTGATTAATTCTCCAGTAAACTTAGCCCCGCCTTAGCGGGGCAACTACGAAGATGTCGACCTATTCTTCAACTATCTCAATATCGTCCGGTGCGCCTATCGTGAGCTGAACAGCGTCATGGTAGGTTCCTATCTTGCCGGAGGCACGAACTTTTTTCCCATTGAAACGGTCCGGGTCACCGAATGAGCCATCCTTATTGAAGAGAATGATTGTTAAGCCTTCATTCCAATCGCGGCTGGTATTAAGCTTGACCGGGCCGCCCTTTCCCCGGGAAGCCGGATCATAGACGCTTACTATCTCCGTCTCCACTACCACGTTTTCCCCCACTTTATCCATTGCTTCCTGCCAGCTTATTACTCCCGGGGCCGGACGGGCGTCCCCGCTGCTCGGCTTCTTCCTGGAAGGGAGGCGCGCCCGGATTATCCCCGGGTCGGCGTACATTGGGGGACTGGCCCAGTCGCCGTACATCGGGTTGGGGAGAATGATAAAGTCCCTGCCAAACCTCTCTTTAATATCCTCAAAATTTAATTTATAGCTGTCATACAGATCATGGGTCTGATCACCGGCGAGCATGGCGATCTCCAGGGGCGGCAGCTTTACCCCGGCGGGAAGTGTCTTCACGGTTCCCTTCCGGATGGCTTCCCGGCGCATCACTTTTGTTCTGTCCTTGGCGTACGGACCTTCCCGCAGGAGCAGGATGTCGTAGGGAAAATCAATTTTGCGCAAGTTTTTTTCAGTGACTTCTTTTAAATCACCCTGCCGGTTGGTGAGGATAATCACCTTGCCCCCCAGTTCCTGGGCCAGGGCGCAGAACTCCTTGGCCCCGGGAAGGGCCGGGGCGGCCGCCTGCTTACACCAGTCGTTCCATGATTTCTTTGAATATGCCAGTCCGGCCATCTGGTAGATCACATTGCTGATGACGGTCTCATCGGCGTCGAGAACGACGCACCAGGTCCCCGGTTTTTTGTCCTTCACCAGGTCCCGGAGGCGGTTCATCCCGTTTAAATACGCCTGCTGAACGCAGCATTTATACGTGGCGGATCTCTTAACCCAGACCACGTCATTGCCGAGTTGCTTCCGTCCCGCGAAACCGGCGGACGAAAGAGTGATGGACACTGCCAGCAGGCTAACCACGAAAAGACTGCTCTTCTTCATCTCTCCTCCTTATTGATATAATTTTTGCCCCGTAAAGATTTTGTTATAATATAAAAATAACGGACAATAACAAAGCCTAAAATTTTTACCAGTTCTTAGAATGCTTTGTCCACCCACGTGCGCGGGCAAAGGAATCAGCGGTTAGAACTCTGGCTCAAGATTTCTCCGGATAGTGGATCCCAACAGGGACATTTTTTTGCTGGCTGCTAGTCTGCATCTTCCGACTTATTGACCCAACGGTGGGATGAAATGTGTCTTGGATAAATAGGCCCGTGTTCCCGAATATAATCCCCGACGGCTTTCCGGAGCAGAATTCCGGTATCCCGGCGGTTCTCACCTTTCCGGAATGCCTGGAAATAATCTCCCCCTCCGGCTAAAAACTCGTTTGTAGCCACAATATAGCGTGTTCTGTCTTCCAGTGCCTTGCCTCCGATCTCTACTAAGCGGACGCGGTTTCCCTCTGTCCGGCGCATGTCATAAGTGACCCGCAAACCCGAGATCTGGAGCAGTCCTTTTTGCAGCGTAAGGCTCTGCTCGAGCAATTCTCTGATCTCACGGCCGGTCAGCTCCATGGTGATGATGTTGTCGTCAAACGGCAGAATCCTGAATATATCCCGCCGGGTTATCGGCCCCTCCAGGAGATCACCCCGAATCCCGTAGGGATTCTGGAAAGCCGCTTCCGCCCCGGTCATCGCGCGGACGGCGTCGGTAATCAGGTCGCCCAGAGGCGACTCGTCTTTATCGCCTGAGAGAATATCCCCGGTGGCGATCCCGATCTCCCGATCGTATTCTTCTCCACTCTCGAACTTCACCTTTTTCAGAAGGTAGTCTATCTCAATGTCGGGCTCATGGTTAAACTGGCTGTTTGTGAAAATCTTTGAACGGAATGCCGCAATCTTATCCTGGGCCGTATCTACGTGAATATCAAGCCTGCCGGCAAAGCGTCCATAACTTCCCGCCTGGCAGATTAAAGTCCCCCTTCCGCCCGCCCGCAATGGATGCGGGAGAAGATCGTGGCTGTGGCCTCCGATGATAAGGTCGATCTCCGGAACCGCCCGGGCCAATTTTTTGTCTTCCTCCAGTCCGAGATGACTGAGGACGATGAGGAGATCGACGCCTTCCCGCCGGAGCAGCTTCTGATAAATCTCAACCTCCGGGACCGGGTCCTTGAAGATCAGGCTCCCCACATTCCGGGTCAGCGTTATCGACGGCACTTCGTCGGTGGTTGCTCCGATAATACCGACGACGAGGCCCTCATAATTTTTTATGATATAAGGCCGGACAAAAGACAGCAGTTTCCCGGTCTTCTTCTGGAATACATTGGCACTGAGAAAGGGGAAGTCGGCTTCTTCGGATAGGTGTTCCAAATTATGGAAACCGAAGTCCAATTCATGGTTTCCCAGGGCCATGGCGTCGTAGTTGAGGAGGTTCATCAACCGGACCACGGTCGCTCCCTTCGTCAGGTTACCCTCCACCGTTCCGGTAAAGATATCCCCACCGTCAAGAAGAAGCGTCGGGATGTCGCTTTCCTTGTTCTTTCGGCGAATCTCTTTAAACCATCCGGCAAAGACCGCGTATCCCCCCGTTTGGCCCGGCCAGTCCCGGATCCGTTCTGATAGGAGATGTCCGTGGAGATCGTTGGTATAGACAATGGTGATCTCCCGGGAGGTTTCACCTCCGCACCCTGCCATTGCCAGGATTATAAGGATGATGAACAATCCCCGGGTTGCCGGGAGGAGTGAATGAGTGAGGCCGGATTTGTCTCGGGATTGAATTCTCGCCATGGGGTTATTCCTGTGTTGAAATAAGTCTCTTGTCAAACAATATATAATGATATATATTAGCTTCAGACAAAGTTATTTTAAAGTGGTGATCTTTGAAATCTTGGGGGCGATCCGGTTTCGACTGGGATAGTGAAGCCGACGCGGCAGGCAGAGGTGGTCGGGAGGCCTCTTAAAACACCCGGCAAATTGACAACTGCCAACGAGCAGTTCGCACTGGCCGCTTAAAGCGGTCACGTCCTTACCGTCCAGCCTGCGGGGCGGATAAGGGCGAACGATAGCAGGCTGGCCTCAAACCCGGACCGCCGGGGGGAGAGGTGAGATTTTTTCGTGGCGGTTAGTTCCCGGTTAATCCTGTCGATCGGAGTTTCCGGGGGCGAACGCAGTAGATCGACTAAGCCTGTAGAAGCTCGGAGGGATCTATTTCAGGACGGGGGTTCGACTCCCCCCGCCTCCACTTTTTAAAAGAAAGATTGCACGTCCCGATTTTGCGGGTCGGGCGATCTTTTTATTATTTTTTATCTCAAGCAAGACCCCCGTGAGTTTATCTCATGGGTGAATCAGTTCAAAAGCTAACACGCTCGTATTCCTCACACTCACCCACCCCACTACTATCCATCACTCGAATATTTCTTTTACGGGGTAGTTGCCTGACAAAAGTATCTAATCTAAAATGCGTTAGGCAACTTTTGCTCGACTATCCGGTTGTCACCGTAGTTGACAAGTCTTATCTGGCTGTATTTTTATTTCCTATTAACCTACAATTTCGAGATATATTATATTTGTAGGTTAAAAATGCCCCTTGACATATTAACCTACAAAATCTAATATATTAAAAATTGTAGGTTAACAATATGAAAGCTCAAATAAAAAGTGAACTGATTGCTATCCTTGAGGAAGAATCAGAAAGACTGAAGGATCTCCGTGTTCTTTATAGGGAAAAAATAGAGAACCTCCCGAAAGGGTATATCTCTATTAAGAAAATCAATGGGCATGAATATGCGTATCTAGCCTTTCGAGAAAAGAACAGAATACGCTCAAAATATATCGGGAAACCATCCTCACCTGAAGTCGACGAGATCAAAAAACAAATAGAGAAACGGAAAGAAGTTGAGTCTAAGATCAGGGTGGTGAAAGAACGGATGAAAGAACTCCAAAGGATGCTAAGAAGTAAAAAGATGTGAATATAAGAAGAATTAGGCGCGCAATAGATGAAAGAAAGAGAAAGACTTTTTATTAAGATTTTAAAGGAATTCCAAGAAGCGGATGCACTGGATTCTCTCATCCTGATCGGAAGTTGGTGCCAGCACTTCTACCGGCTCTACTTCAATAATTCTCCGGAAATACCTGCGATACGGACACTTGATCTTGATTTTCTCATTCCTCACCGGGGTAAAATAAAAAAGGATGTTAATATCCCGGATGTGCTAACAAAATTGGGGTTCGAAACGACATCAAACTACCCATCCGGCCTAATAAAATTTATCCACCCTGATCTATCGGTTGAATTCCTCTTCCCCGAACGCGGCCGAGGCAGCAATAAGCCTTATGAAATCAAGAAACTCCACATCAATGCCCAGGGGCTCCGCTTTCTTACCTTGCTCAGTGAAAACCTCATGACCATCAGTACCGACGAGTTAAAAGTAACGCTTCCTGAACCCGCAGCATATGTACTTCATAAGTTCATCATCGACAGAAGGCGCTTGAAAAAGGATAAATCTGAAAAGGATTTAAACACCGCAAAAGAGATCGGAGAATTTCTCCTGGACAATCCTGAGCAGCGAATTAAATTAAAGAAAATATTTAATGCCCTCCCAAAGAAATGGCAGGGCAAAATCAAAACAAGTGTGAAAAATATCTCCCCTGAGTTACATGATTTTATTTCAAATGCTTAATAAACTTAGAATTATAAAATCATGCCCAAAATTAGGTTTTAACAGTTAGACCAAAGAAAAATCAAAACAGTCAGAACAAGAGAAGTAATCAAGATATTTATTGTGTAACCAAATTGTTACCATTCTGGCGACAAATCACGACATCTGGCGACAGAATATGACACTATTTTGTGCTTAAATCAGGGATTTTGAGGCTCATTGAAGCTACCTTCGTTCAACTCCCCCTGCCTCCATCCACCGTCGCTCGCCATGAAATGGTGAGCGACGGTGGATTTTTTATTTATGGATACATCAAATTGTTTATCTCCGTTCAGGGGAGGACTCTGTTCGAAAACTCCCATTTGACGCAAGACCTTTAATGGGTGACCCCGAGACCTGCCCTTGACTGAGAGATGGTTGTGTGTTAAATTACTGTACACGTGATATGAAAAGAAAGAAAATATTCTTTTGCATAGCTTTAACCATCATTCTATCGGGATTCCCGGTAGCGGCGACCGCCGCGGAGAACCTGGAAATCTGGTTCGTGTGGGCGAACGGACACTCGGGGACCGCTACGCTCATCCGGGGGCCGGACGGAACCGTGGTCCTCTACGATGAAATGGGCGGATCCACCGGGGCCTGGTATCTCTATGATCTGCTGAACGAGCTGGGCGTTACCTACATCGACTACGCGATCGCCGGCCACTATGATAGTGACCACATCGGGGGGCTGGATGATCTCTACTCTCTCATGGGAAGCCAGCTCAGTGACTTCGGCCATTTTTACGATCGGGGAGGAAGTCTGAAAGACGATGGAGGGCCCATTTCATCAGAGTATTACGACCTGGTTAATCCTTCGGGGAAAAGGACCACGGTCAAAGTTGACGGTACCACGGACATAAATCTCGGAGACGGGGCATTCATCCGCTTCCTTTCCGTTGGCGCCCTTGACACAACCAATGCCCTGTATATCCGGGGGCGTCCCGATGTCACCGCGGGGATCACCGAAAATAACAAGTCCATCTCCGCTCTCGTCACCTATGGAGGCTTTGACCTCTTCCTGGGAAGCGACCTGGAGGGTACGGGAGAGGAAGCGGTCGTCGATGTTATCGTCGACGATCTCGGTCGGGATCCCGATATCTGCCTGGTGGACCACCATGGGTCGGAGTCCAACGGCACCAGCAGCCTGGCCTTCTGCACCAAGATGGACCCCGAGGTGGCGGTCATCTCTGTCTGGAGTAACAGCTACGGCCATCCGAGAAGAACGACGGTGGAGAACTTCCAGGCCGCCGTAGAGCCCGAAGACCAGAGAATCTTCCGTCTCGATCCGGGCGATATCGGCGATCCCGCCTGGGCGCCGGAAACTATGGCCTTCTGCCACACCTCCAACCGCCATATCTATGTCTATACCAACGGCGTGAACTACACGGTGGATACGGTGGACCGGGTGGGCGGAGATGATATCACCGAACCGGGCCTCATCAACCACTACGCGGATGAGGGGTATCAGCTTTTGATCACGGAGGTGGCCGTGGACGCCAACCAGCCCCTGGAGTACGACTGGGTCGAACTCTCCATGAAGCTGGGGATGGCCGATCTGGCCGAGGTCTATATGACCGACCGAGAGAGCGTCTTCCCGGTCGCCGGTAACGGGACCCTCACGATGACTTCGGGTGATGTCCTGATTGTTCACGATACCGGCGGCACCTCCGAGAACGATTCCAGCGGGAGAGGAGCGAACAGCCTCTGGGATGTTTACCAGAGCTCCCTCGACCTCGCCGCCGGCGACGATCAATTCATCATCACCACCGAGAATTCAACCGACCCCGACGGAGGGAATATCCTTGATGCTGTCTGCTGGTCCAACGACGACGGCGAGATGGTCTCGGGGGAAGTGGCTGACGGAAACGACCTGATCTTTAATAATCACTGGGGCGATCCGGCCCAGGGCGAGGGAGAGTTCACCACCAACGACCAGGGGCCGGCGATTGGTGATATCAACAACGGCTACGGGCAAAGACTCACCTTCACCGACCACAATGACGTAAACGACTGGGAAATAGCGGCCAACCACTCCCACGGCGGACCGCCTCCCTCGGCCACTCCCACCACCACCCCCTCGCCCACGCCGACCGTTACACCCAGCATCACCCCGACACCTTCGGTCACCCCGACACCTTCGGTCACCCCGACGCCGACACCATCCACCTCCCCCACACCGACCCCGGCGCCGCCCGAGGGGGACGTGGTGATCAATGAAATTCATGCCGATCCGGCACTCGGTTTGGCGGGCGACGCCAACGGAGACGGCTACCAGGAATACGGCTGGGAGGATGAATTTGTTGAACTGGTCAACTGGACGAACCACACCGTCGATCTGGGCGGGTGCACTATAAGCGACGACAAGGCGGTACGCTATACCTTCCCCGATCCGTTTGAAGTGCCGCCGGGCAAAGCGGTCATAGTCTTCGGAGGAGGGACCCCTATAGGTGATTTCGGAGGAGCGGACTGGGTCACCGTGAATGACGTCGGCTACGGACTCTATCTGACCAACGGAGGGGACACGGTCACGCTCCAGGATGGAGCTTATATCTATGACTCGGTAACCTATGGCCCGGAGGGCGAGCAGGACCAGTCACTGAACCGGTATCCGGAAAAGCGGGGATTCTTCTCCCTCCATTCCCAGATCCCGGAATCGGGAGGGAGCCTTTACTCGCCGGGGACGAAGGTCAACGGTGACCCTTTCGTCTATGAGCCGACACCCATTCCGACCCCCTCGCCGACCTGTACCTCAACCCCATCTCCCTCTCCCAGTCCTTCGACCACGCCCCTCCCCACTCCTACCGCTACCAGTACCGTTACGCCTATCCCCCCACCAACCCCGACGGCCTCTCCATCCCCATCACGAACCCCCACGCCCAGCCCCACTACGACCCCGACGGCCTCACCTTCCCCATCACGAACCCCCATGCCCAACCCCACCACGACTCCAACGGCCTCTCCTTTTCCATCACGAACTCCCACGCCCAGCCCGCCTCCCACGGCCACACCATCACCTTCACGGACGCCCACTCCTACCCCGACCAGCGGGCCGGTGGTGTCTCTCGACCATTTGATGATCGAATCGGGCGATTATGATGGGGACGGCACCTCCGACATCGCCATCTTCCGGAGAAGCTCGGGTCTCTGGGCGGTAAGAGGCATAACCCGGGTCTATTTCGGTTCCTCCGCGGATCTCCCTGTTTCTGGTGATTACAACGGTAACGACACTACCGATATCGGAATCTTTCGGGGATCTTCCGGCCTGTGGGCGATCAGAGGGGTAACCAGACTTTACTTTGGTTCTTCTTCCGATGTTCCAGTCCCGGGAGATTATGACGGTGACGGGCTGTGCAACGCTGGGATCTTCCGGGATACGAGCGGTCTCTGGGCTATTCGAGGAGTGACCCGGGCTTACTTCGGGATCTCTGGAGATGTTTCGGTTCCCGGATATTACAAAGGCGACGGCAGGAAATATATTGGTCTTTTCCGGGGATCTTCCGGCTTATGGGCTTTGAGAAGCATCAGCCGGATTTATTTCGGTTCATCCGATGATGAAACAGTTCCGGGAGATTATGATGGAGACGGGACCTGGACTCCGGGGATCTTCCGTCCATCTTCCGGATTATGGTTTGTTCCGGGAATTACCAGAGCTTATTTTGGGGTTATGTCTGACCAGCCTGTGCCAGCTGATTACACCGGGAACGGCATCGATGACATCGGGATATTCAGGGATAGCTCTGGACTGTGGGCAGTCTCAGGGACTACCAGGGCTTATTACGGTAGTTCGGGGGATATTCCGATGACGAGGTAAGTAGATTCTCTTACTTGATTTTAGTGTAACCATTTTGATGATAAATAGCGACATCTGACGACAGGTTATGGCCCTGATTTATAGATAAATCGGGGGTTTTGAGGGGATTTGAGAGTAGCTTTGTTCGACTCCCCCCTCCTCTATTTAAAAAACTGGCACTCCCTTGCTGAACCGCTCCTTCTCAATCTGATCCGCGTCAACGGATAACAGGGCTCTGGTCTCTTTCCCATAGAGTTTCAGTTTGAGCAGGCGAGCCTCTATCTTCAAGCGCTCACCATTAAAGAACTCTCCCCGGATTGAGCCGTCATAGATAATCAACGGGATATTATCGGTCTCTTCCCCGTCAATGGAGACCTCCTCGAGTTCCATGATCAGGGGCATATAGATCGAATGGGTGTTGTCCTTGATCGTCCCATAAGCCTCGACCGACTCTTTAATCAGCTCAACCTCACAGTAGATCAATGGGATATCTTCCAGTTTTTCATAGGCGAAGAAAGTGCAGATGATGATGTCGTTATGCATAAAGCGGATCGGCCAGAACTTCCCGAACTCAATGCACTTCCGGTCGGGATCGCCGTAAGTCATCTTCCAGATCTTCTTGGCAACCTCCAGGTTCTGCTCGGGCGATCCGAAGAAGACCAGATCGATGTCCTCATCATCCTCCATTCTCCCGTAAGAGAGAGAGCCGGTCACCCCCAACCTCTCCATCGGGACATCCAGTAATTTACTCACTTCCTCGATGTCTTGCCCGATCTTCGGGAACTTCTCCATAATCCGGGAGCGGGAGTGCTTGTCTTTAAACCACCCGTCGAAATCCTTCAGATCGAAGAGGACGTGAAACTCGGTTATGATCGGTTTATGCGTGGGCGGGGGGAGGGTCTTGTCGATCTCGTAATGATGTTCGATCTGCTGGTCGTGGGGGATCATGACATGTTCTCCATCGATGTAGGCCTTGGTAATGCTGGTATACGGCCGCTCATGAATCATGATATCCCCGTTGGGGTCGGGATAGTTGATAATCTTCCCGTAGAAATGACCCGGAGGGTTGAAGTATCCCTCGGTATAAACGAAAGCTCCCGTCTTCTTGAGCAGGTATGTAGTGTCCCAGACTACGGGGCCGAGTGTATCAAGCGGCTGAACCAGCTTATCGATCTCATCCCGCCATTCATCCCTCATTATCTTTCTCCTTAGTGTTGGATTCAGGGTAAAATACTAAAAAAACCGGTTCACTTTATCATGGATGAATAATTTCCAGCAGGATTTTTTTCTTCCCGGAATTTCTTCCCAGAATGGTCATTGATTGAAGAACACGCTTCTGCTATTATTATAGAGTAAAGAAATAAGGAGTGATCATCATAAATAACCTGATTATATTAACAGCGGCGATTCTCTCTTTATCATTCCTGTTCGGCGATAACGTCTTCTCTCAGACCCGGACGCCGACCCCTCGGCCGATGACCGATGAGATGAAGATGGACGGGATGAAGACGGACCCTCAGAAGATGGACGGGATGAAGATGGACCCTCAGAAGACGGACGGGATGAAGACAGATGGGATGAAGACGGACGGGATAAAGATGGACGGGATGCAGACGGACGGGATGCAGACGGACCCTCAAAAGATGGATGGAATGAAGATGGATTAGGAGCTTGTACAGAAAAGCCGGAGTTCAACGGTATTCCGTCGAACTCCGACCCTTTCGTTTTTTTGATCCGGCTTAAATAGGCGATACGTTGATCGCCTTTTCGCCTCTCTGATCCTGGATTACTTCGAACTCTACTTCCTGCCCTTCGGCAAGAGTTCTGAATCCCTCGGTGCTGATGGCGGTATGGTGAACAAATACATCACCGTTCCCGTCTTCCTTCTCGATAAAACCATAACCCTTCCGGTCGTTAAACCACTTAACTTTACCTTTCACTCAACTACTCCTCCTTTAAAAGAGATTATTCAATAAAAAAGCCACAAAGTTGTTACGGACTTTGCGGCTTTTTTATCAACGGTTACACAAAAATACATATCCTAATCAACTTCTGGGGTCAATCTATCAAAACCGGGCTTATCCGGCAAGGGAAAAATTACCATTTTTTACGGCCCTATCTTTTTCAGTGCCCGTTCCGCCTCCTCTTTTACCCAGATATTTTTGTCTGTCAGGGCCGCCTGAAGAGTGTCTTTCGCTGAAGCCGCTCTCAATTCTCCCAGCGCGTACATAACAGTGGTCCGGACTATGGGCGAGCGGTCGGAAGCCAGGAGCTTGATCTCTTCCACCACGCTTCTGTCGTCCAGATCCACCAGCGTCTCTATCGCGATGGCTCGCACGTAGGGATCACGATCGGCCAGCATCTCCCTGACCGCCCGGGCTGCTTTTTCTCCGCCGATCTTTCCCAGGGAACGGATGGTGTTTTTCTTCAGGTCGGGGGATTTGGCCGCCAGCATCCGGGAGAGAGCGGGGACGCTCTCTTTCGAACCCATCCTCCCCAGTGTCCCGATTGCGAACATCTTGACGTTCTGATCCGGATCTTTCAGCTTCTTCTCGATCACCGCGCGAGCCTGAATTGCTCCAATCTTTCCAACTGCTTCGATCGCCCGCCATCGAAGATTCGGGTCTTTTGCATCAATAGCCTCGATCAAAGCCGGCACCGCGGATTCAACCTTCAATTCACCCAGCAGAGTGGCCGCGGTCCGGCGCGTGGTAGCTTTTGCCTTAGGATCCTGGAGGGTATCGATCAGGAATTTAATTTCGACCCCTTCTTGCAGACTCTTCAGCACCAGCAACGCCTGCCATCGTATATACTGATCTTGAGACGAGAGCATCATATCGGCAACCTCCGGGATCGAAGACTTGTCCTGGAGTTCGTCAAGGCTCCAGAGGGCGGCCTCCTGGACCTTGTCTTTATAATGCTTCAAAGCTTTCTTCAAAATCGGGATCGCCGCCGGGGTGCCGATATTCCCCAGGGAAAAAACAGCGGACCGGGTGACCCAGTACTTGGGATCGTTCAGAAGTTCGCCCAGGGGAATGACCGCCTCTTCCGCCTGGAGGTCCCCCAGTAACCTGGCCGCTGCGTTGCGGACACCGGGATCATCATTCTTTAAAGCCTTAATTAAGTACGGAACGGCTGGTCTTCCGATCTTGAATAACGCGTCGGAATTGGCCTGAATGGCGTTCCGGTCCCAGCCTTTTAAGCCTTCAATCAACTCCGGGATATTGCCCTTATTTCCTACTTCATTACTTCCGGCGACGGCCGGCGCGGCGAGCAGTATAAACGAGATTAAAATTCCGATTATCCTGGGTATCATCTTGAGATGCTCCTTTGGTTGGGGTCATTCTTCCGGTAATATCTCCACCGGAACCTGAGATAACTCTTTGAACTTATCCGCGTCTATACGGGAGCCCACCACACTTCCGAAGTGGATGGGGATGGCCAATCTCGGCTTTATCTGGTTGGCCGCCTGAGCCGCCTCATCGGCCGTCATTGTGTAAGTCCCGCCGACCGGGATGATGAGAATATCGGCGCTGATATCATCCATCTCCGGGATGTAATCGGAATCTCCGACAAAATAGATCCGTTCTCCCCCCATCTCGATAATGTATCCCACCCATTCGTTGGCCCGGGGGTGAAAATGTTTGCCGATGTTGTAAGCGGGAACCGTTCTGATTACCAATCCGTCCACGATCTTCTCCTCCCCGGGAGCAACCACCTGAAAATCGGGAGGGAGAGCGTCCCGGCAGTCCGGGGGGGCAAAGATCACCGTCCCGTCCTGGATGATCTTTGCCACGTCATCCCGGGAACAGTGGTCGTAATGGCTGTGGGTAATGAGGATAATATCGGCTTTCGGGTGATTATCTTGCAATTTCCAGGGATCGATATAGATAACCTTCTCTCCCTCGATCCTGATCGAGGCGTGTCCCAACCAGTGGATTTTGTTCGTGCTCATAATTTACCTCCGTTATGGCGGAATGCTTAATTATCATAGTTAATCTTCCCCTGCGTCCTCCTCGCTGTAACTCGCCCAGCAATCTTCGGTCTCCCAGATTATGATTTTTCGGAGCAATACCGAGGGAGGGAGCAGTGATGATAGTTTAACAAAGAGCAAGCGACAGATATTCTCCGTGGTCGTCTCGATCCTCTTGAACTCATCAACCTCGTTCAGGAGTCGATGATCCCAGGGGCCAAGCGCTTCCTGAAGCGCGACCCGCACTACATCAAAGTCAACCACCATGTTCTTCCGCAAACTCCGGGAAGCGACCTGCGCTTCAATCCGGTAGTTATGACCATGAATCCGTCGGCAATTTTTTCCCGCCCCGCTATGAAAGTGGGCGGCGCTGAATTCACTCTGAACTCCGATAGTGAACAATGTTTAAATTCTCCATTAATCGTGAATAAAATTTAGACAGGATTTACCGGATTTACCGGATTGCCCATCTTGTTGATCTTGTTCATCCTGTCAAAATATTAAGAGCGTCCCATTTTCTTGAGGTGGGGCATTAGGCCGCTCTCCGCCATTTATAATAGACCAGTTTAATTTGACACCTATTTTGTAGGTTCATTCTCTTTCTCAA
>JAVCDH010000017.1 GCA_030765805.1 Candidatus Euphemobacter frigidus | reverse complement strand
TATTCCCCTGATATTGATGTTCGGCGTCTTTTATTTTCTCCTGATCCGGCCCCAGCAGAAGCGGCAGAAAGATCACAAGAAGCTGGTCTCGGAACTTCAGAAAGGGGACCGGGTAGTGACCACGGGCGGGATTCACGGAGTGATCAGCAATGTGAAGGAGACTACGATTATCGTGAAGGCGGCCGATAACGTTAAACTGGAGATCAGCCGGGGAAATATAACCACGGTAGCCAGGAAGAGCGAAGAATAGATAGAGGATGGAGAGATGTCGAAGGGCTTGAGATGGAAGATATTGATTATTCTGGCGGTTGTCGCGCTGCTGGCGCTGGCTTCCTACCCGCTGACCGAGAAGAACGTACAGGAGTACCTGAAAAAGGAAGCGGTTAATCAGGACGAGGCGTTTCAGCGGTTGCTCTCCGGCATGGATCGGGATTATGACATGGCGGATCGCAAGGTCCCCATCTCCGGGATCGAGTTGCTGAAGCGGAAAGTGGAGGAGTCTGGGATCGACCTGACGCGTTACTTCCCCGGGCAGGAAGATAATAAAGAGGCAATAAAATATATCGAAGGGGAGACGAAAGGGCGTTTAAACCTGGGGCTGGATCTGCAGGGGGGGATGCATGTCATTCTGGCGGTGGACGAACTGGAGTTGATCAAGAAAGGGGCCGATAATGTCGATGATGATTACCGGGAGTTGATGGCGAACGTCAAAACCCGCTCTCTTGCTTCTCTCCGGGACCCCATGGAAACTTTAAAGGAGGAGGTGGGGAAGGGGGGGATAGACCTGGTCAAATATTACCGGGAGCACTATCAGAATAAGTACGACCTGAAAGATGAGAAGATCAAGACCAATGATCAGGTCTTCGACAACTTCGGCCGGGAGATCCAGGCCGCCAACCTGGGGTCCCTCGAGATTCTGCGGAACCGGGTGGATAAGTTCGGTGTCTCCGAACCGGAGATCCAGAAGCAGGGTAGGAATGAACTGCTGATCCAGTTGCCGGGGGTGAGAGACCCGGAGCAGACGCTGGAATTGATCCAGGGCCAGGCATTTCTGGAGTTCAAGCTGGTTGACGATGATGAGGCCCGGTTGGCGGAAGCGATCAAGAAAGGTGAGGCGCCCCCGGGTTTTGAACTGAAGACGTATCAGGCCACGAATGCCGACGGCGAGGAGAAGGAGGAAACATTCCTGCTGGTGGAGAAGAGTGAGTTAAACGGGGAGAACCTGGTCACCGCTTACTTCGACACCAAGGGCGGAACCGGTGAGCCGATCGTTTCCTTCAAATTCGATGGTAAGGGTTCGCGTATCTTCGGTCGGGTTACCAAACAGTATAACGCCACAGATAATCCCCCCGGACGTCGGTTGGCCATGATCCTGGACGGCAACGTCCTCTCCGCTCCCCTGATCAGAACCTATATCCCCCGCGGCAAGGGCTACATTGAAGGCAACTTTGACTTTGATTCGGCCAAGCTTCTGGCCAGTCAGCTCTCGGCCGGCGCCTATCCGGCTCCGTTGATGATCAAGGAACAACGCTCGGTGGGCCCCTCGCTGGGGAAGGACTCCATCCGGCAGGGGATCAAGGCGGCGCTGGCGGGATTGATAACGGTCATCATCTTCATGGCCCTCTATTATCTCCTGGCGGGATTGGTAGCTAACTTTGCTCTTGTACTGAATATCGGCTTGATTATCGGCGTCCTCTGCATACTCCCGTTTCTCTTCGGAGGCTTTAAAGCCACGCTGACACTTCCGGGGATCGCCGGAATTATCCTCACCATCGGCATGGCGGTGGACGCCAACGTTCTGATCTTCGAGCGAATCCGGGAAGAGCTGGCAACCGGGAAGAGAATGAAACGGGCCATCTCCGCCGGATACGGGAAGGCCTTTCTGACGATCATCGACGCCAATCTCACCACCTTAATCGCGGCCCTGGTTCTCCTTAATCCTCTGGGATTCAGCTATCTCCCCACCTCGGGTCCGATTAAGGGGTTTGCCCTGACTCTGACGATCGGTATCTGTACCAGTATGTTCACGGCCCTGGTGGTTACCCGTTCAATCTTTGAACTCTTCTGTCTCAGTCCCCGGTTTACCAATCTGAAGATGTTCCAGATCTTCAAGCACCCGAACTTTGATTTCATCGGCAAACGGCGTATGGCTTTTCTTGTCTCCGGTGTCCTGATGGCGGTAAGTATCCTGATCTTTATCTATAACGGTGAGAAGAACCTGGGGATTGATTTCAGCGGCGGTGTTCTGATTCAGCGCCAATTTACCGAGGAGGTGCCGGCTGAACATATCCGGGGGATATTAGACGGTATCGGGCTGGAAGACAGTTCCGTCCAGCACTACGGCGGAGGAAGAGGAATTATTATCCGGGCGCCGCTCGGCTCGGCTAAGAAGATCGACGAAGCGATCAAAGAAGAGCTGACATCGGGGATCGAACTTGAGACCTATGAACAGAGGACCGAGATGGTCGGCCCCAAAGTGGGACAGCGCCTGCGACTCCAGGCCCTGGGAGCGATTATCCTGGCGGTTCTGGCGATCGCGGCTTATATCTGGTTTAGATTTAACGAGTTCAAGTTTGCCCTGGGGGCGGTCCTGGCGCTTCTCCATGATGTTGTCATTACGGTCGGTTTCCTGTCGGGATTTTTCCTCCTTCCGCTTCGGGAGTTCAGTATCCCGATTATCGCCGCTCTTCTGACTATCGTGGGGTATTCCCTGAACGACACCATCGTGGTCTTTGTCCGGATCCGGGAAAATATGAAAGCCATGCGGGGTGAATCGGACGAGGCGATCATCAATGCCAGTATCAATCAGGTACTGAACCGAACGATCTTGACCTCACTCACCACAATGATCGTGGTGGTCTTCCTCTTTCTCTTCGGGGGGGCCGTGATCAATGACTTCGCGTACGCGCTGATGGTGGGGATCGTGGTGGGGACCTACTCTTCCATCTTTATCGCCAGCCCGGTACTCTTATTCTGGCATCGGAAGAGATTGGAGAAAAGCCGGCGTTAGATAGAGCAGTAATAATCCGGGAAGCGGAGCGCCGATCCGGCGCTTCGGGATTTTAATAAAACTATTGAATAGGCGATATTTTATAAGAATTAGGTGAACCAATCCCTATTCCCTAATCCCCATTCCCTAAATTTGCCCCGCTGGGGACGGGGCAAATTTACTTAAGGCTTGATGACCTTTCCGGAGCGTATGCATTTGGTGCAGACCCGGATGGTCTTAACCTTCCCGTCAATCACTGCTCTGACTTTTTGCAGGTTGGGCAGGAACGTTCTCTTGGAGACACCGGTTATCCTTTTGCCGACCCCCCCCTTCTTTTTAGCCAGACCCCGGCGGCTGATCTTGTTCCCGGAATGCGGTCGCTTTCCACAGATTGCGCAGACATTGGACATGGTATGATTATCCTTTTAACTTTAGAGTATTTAAATGTAAGATTGCATTGTTAGCATAAAACCGGGCGGCAGACAAGTATAAAATAATCCTGCGAAGAATTATAACTAACGGTTGAGGAAGAATCGGGGGCGGCTTGCCGGCACCCCGAGGCTCCTAGTACACTTACCCGGATGTTGGAGTAACTATGAGATCAGTCTTACATAATGACGTCCAGTATGTCAAAGGGGTCGGCCCGCGCCGGGCCACGCTCTTCGGCCGGTTGGATGTTCGGACGGTAGAAGATCTTCTCTATTACTTCCCCCGGGATTACCAGGACCGGCGGCACTTTACTCCCATCGCGGCTCTTGAGGAAGGAGAATTTGCCGTTATCAAGGGAGAGGTCCTGGCCACGGGCTTGAGCAAGACCAAGAAGGGGAAGAAAGTATTTCGGCTGATAGTTGACGATGGAAGCGGAAGGCTGCCCTGCCTCTGGTTTAACCAGGCGTATCTGGATAATGTTATCAAGCAGGGAGAGGAGTATGTTTTCACCGGAAAGGTTCAACGGTATCAAACGCTTCAGATGGCCAATCCAGAGTTCGAACGGCTGAAAGAAGGGGGGGAGGAGCTGAGTCAGGCCGGCCGGATTGTTCCGCTCTATCCCCTGACCGAAGGTCTGAATCAGAAGGCCCTGCGGACGATCATCAAGCAGGCCCTGGATCAGTATCTGCCCTCGGTCCCCGAGTTACTTCCGGACGACCTCCGTGCCCGCTGGCAGGTCATTCCCCTAGACGAAGCCATCAGGACCATCCATTACCCGGCTGACCGGGAAGCCCTGAAGGCAGCCCGCAAGCGGCTGATTCTTGATGAGTTCTTCATCCTTCAACTGGCGCTGGGGCTGAAACGGGAGAGACGGGCAAGCCAGGCGGAGAGCCTGCCCCACTCACCGGTTACTCCCCTCCGGGACCGCTATATCGCGGAGCTCCCCTTTAATTTAACCGGCGCGCAACGGCGCGTGATCCGGGAGATCAAGGAGGATATGACCACCGCTCGGGCCATGAACCGTCTTCTCCAGGGAGATGTCGGTTCCGGGAAGACGGTGGTCGCGGTCTGCGCTCTTTTAACCACGGTGGATAACGGCTACCAGGGAGCCATCATGGCTCCAACCGAGATCCTGGCGGCCCAGCATTATGAAAATATCCAGCGGGAGCTGGCCCCTCTGGGGCTGAAGACGGTCCTGCTGACCGGCGGGGTAAAGGGCGCGGAGCGGAAGAGAATCCTGCGGGAGATAGAGGAGGGAACGATTCAGATTGTGGCCGGGACCCACGCCCTGATCCAGAAGAAGGTAGCCTTCAAGCAACTGGGGATGATCGTGATCGACGAGCAGCATAAATTCGGGGTCCGGCAACGCTCGGAGTTAAGGAAGAAGGGGTTTCAACCTCACGTTCTGGTAATGACGGCGACTCCGATTCCCCGGACCCTGACCCTGACCGTCTATGGAGACCTTGATGTTTCAATTCTGGATGAGATGCCCCCGGGCCGGGAGAAGGTAAAGACTTACTGGATCGGACCGGAGCGACTGAACCGGGCTTACGCCTTTATCCGGGAGCAGGCCGCGCAGGGCGGGCAGGCGTTCATCATCTATCCCCTGGTGGAAGAATCGGAGGTGCTGGAGGTGAAGGCCGCTACTGAGATGTTCGAGCATTTGAAGCGCCGGATCTTTCCCGGTTTGAGTCTGGGCCTGGTTCACGGCCGGATGACGGCCGGGGAGAAACAGCGGGCCATGGATGATTTCCGGCGGAAGAAGACCATGATCCTGGTATCGACGGTGGTGGTGGAGATCGGTATCGATATGCCCGACGCGACTGTTATGCTGATTGAGAATGCCGAGCGTTTCGGTCTCGCCCAGCTCCATCAACTCCGGGGACGGGTGGGAAGGAGCCGCCGACAGGCTTACTGTATCCTCCAGGGCAATCCCCGGACCGAGGACGCGCGCCGCCGCCTCCAGGTGATAAAGTCCATCGATGACGGTTTCTTGATCGCGCGAGAGGATCTGGAGATCAGGGGGCCCGGTGAGTTCTTCGGAACCCAGCAGACCGGGCTGCCGGAGCTCCGGATGGGAAATATTATTGCCGATATCCGCCTGATGGAGTTTGCGCGCCGGCAAGCCTTCAAGTTGCTTGAACGCGATCCGGCTCTCAAGGACCCCGAGCTGTCCACCATCCGCCGCCGGCTTATGGAGCGTTATGGAGATCGGTTCGAACTGGGCGATGTCGGGTAGAAGAAGTGTCTAAAGTGAGCTAAAGTGAACTAAAGTGACTAAAGTGACTAAAGTGAACTAAAGTGACTAAAGTTGGAAGGGATGAACGTTCAACGCTCAACTTTCAACGTCCAACGTTCAACATTCGACACAGAGCGTCACAATGAGGTAATTTAACTTTAGTCACTTTTTCAGCCGTCGTAGCCTGAGGCTACTTTGGCGAAGTCGGCAGCACACTTTAGGCACTTCAAACTTTTTTTAATATGAGGATTATCGCGGGAAAATATAAGGGACGAAAGTTGAAGACGCTCAGTGGTCGGCGAGTCCGACCCACCGCCGACCGGGTCCGGGAAGCATTATTCAGCATTCTGGGGGATACGGCGGCCGGTAGCCGGGTACTGGATCTCTTTGCCGGTACCGGCGCTCTGGGGCTGGAAGCGCTGAGCCGGGGGGCGGAGAAGGTTATCTTCGTGGAGAGATCCGGCCCCGTTCTGGAGATAATCAAGGCCAATATCGCTGGGCTGGCAGTGGAAGAAGAGAGCGAGATTATTACCGACGATTACCGGACTGCCCTGAAAAGGCTGGGGGAGAGGGGTGACCGTTTCGATCTGATATTGGCGGACCCTCCGTATGAAAGCTCCGGAGAGAAAGGTAAGACGATCGGTGAAAATATATTGTCTCTGATCGGGAAATTTGATATGTTGCGCGAGGATGGGTTGGTGGTTATCGAACATTTTTACCGAACCAAGCCTGTCCTCCCCGATTTATCATGGCAGGAGATTCAAGCTAAAAAATACGGACAGACCGGACTTACATTTCTGTATCGGGATATGAATAGCGACAGGAAAAATGGGAAACGGGCGATCTACGCGGGAAGCTTCGATCCGATTACTCTGGGCCATCTGGATCTGATTCAGAGATCCGCCCGGGTCTTCCCCCAACTGACGATCGCCGTTGCCGACAATATGGAGAAGAAGCCCTTCTTCCCACTATCTCAGAGGCTTTCGTTAATTCGTGAGTCCATAACATCCTTGCCGGAGGTCGAAGTTGAGTCATTCTCAGGGTTGTTGATTGATTTTGCCGCCCGGAAGGGCGCCCGGATCTTGATCCGGGGGTTGCGGGTGGTCTCCGACTTCGAGTATGAGTTCCAGATGGCACTGACCAACCGGAAGCTATCCCCCGAGCTGGAGATAATTTTCTTGATGCCCAGCGAAGCCTGTTCCTATATCAGTTCCAGAATGGTGAAGGAGATTTTTCTTCTGGGCGGGGATATCTCAGCATTCGTTCCGACCCCTGTGGTGAAGGCTTTTAAATCCGGATAATGCTCATCGATCTCAGATCAATTCCTCCCCATGGTTTGACCGCGCGGGGAGAAGAAGCCCCCTCTATTATCGATATCCAGGATCCGGGGGCTGAATTTTATCGGCCGATACAGTATGATCTGGATATTTCTCTGGCCGGCAATATCTTGCTGGTTCGAGGACGGCTGACCACGGTAGTCCGTTTTACCTGTTCCCGGTGCCTTAAGAAATTTGAAGCACCGCTGGAGATAAAGGATTTTCAGGTCCAGAGAGAGGTGACCGATCGCGGGGAGACAATTGACTTGACGGACGATATCAGGACGGATATTATTCTCGCCGTTTCAGTGAAACCTCTCTGTCAACCGGAATGTCGGGGGATCTGCCCGTCTTGCGGTCAGGATTTGAACCAGGGGAGTTGTGACTGCTCTGTTGAACGAAGTGTCTCCCCCTTCGCGGAGTTGGATAAAATTAAATTTTAACCGAGGAGTAGGTGGTTTTATGGCTGTTCCAAAGAGAAAGATCAGTAAAACTCGAAAGCGATCCCGCCGGGCGGGGCATAAATTCAGTCTTCCTCGGACTGTTCCCTGTCCTCATTGTCACCAACCGCGGCAACCTCATCGAATCTGTCCCTACTGCGGTTACTATAAAGGCAAGCTTGTAATCCAGGCAGAAAAGAGTTAATTCAAATCTAAATTGAGCGATTCTATGCGGCGAACTGCAATAATCGCTCAATTTAGGTTTAACAAAGAAATCAGGAGGAGAGTCATGTTTTTGGAGGGCAAAAAAGCGATTGTCACAGGTGGCGCGAGAGGAATCGGCCGGGCCATCGCCCTGGCGCTGGCCGGGGAGGGGGCCGCCATCGCCGTCTTGGATATGGATGAGCCGGGCGCGAAGGAAACCGCGGCTTTGATCGAGAAAGCCGGGCGGAGATCTCTGGCCTGGACGGTCGATATCTCCCTGCTTTCCCAGGTTCAGGAAGCGGTTAATAAAATTCTTGACCTCTGGGGAAGCATAGATATAGTGGTAAATAATGCCGGGATTACCCGTGACGCTCTCTTGATCAGGATGAGTGAAGAAGACTGGGATTCGGTTCTCGCGGTTAATCTGAAAGGGGCCTTCAACCTGAGCCGGGCCACCGCCCGGAGCATGATGAAGCAGCGTTCCGGCTGTATTGTAAACGTGGCTTCAATTATCGGATTGATGGGAAACGCGGGGCAGGCCAATTACGCTGCCTCCAAAGGTGGGTTGATTGCTCTGACCAAGTCCCTGGCCAAAGAGATGGCACCGAGGGGAATTCGAGTTAACGCGGTCGCCCCCGGTTTTATTGCCACCGAGATGACGGACAAGATACCTCCTCAGATCAAGGAGGAGATGGTAAAAGCGATCCCGCTGAGCAGGATGGGGACCCCGGAAGATGTAGCCGGAGTGGTTGTCTTCCTGGCCTCCCCATCCGCTTCCTACATCACCGGCCAGGTTTTAATTATTGATGGGGGAATGTATATATAAAGTAGTACAAACCATAAAGGAGGAAGTAAGATGGCGGACGTAACTCAGAAAGTAAAGGATATCATTGTGGAGCAGCTGGGCGTCAATCCGGAAGAGGTTACCGAAGAGGCGTCATTTATTGACGATCTGGGGGCCGACTCTCTGGATACCGTAGAATTGGTTATGGCCTTGGAAGAGGCCTTCGATATCGAAGTTCCTGATGAAGAAGCGGAGAAATTGACCACAGTCGGCGCCGCTATCAAGTATATTGAAGCGACCGCCAAGTCTGAATAAGAAAGAAAAGATCTAATAAATCAATCCGCAACCCACCTCTATCCGCCATTGGTTTTAGACGGATAGAGGTGTGTGTAATAGGGAAGTGTCGTATTTAAGGAGGAAGGAATGTTGGAACGGAGAGTTGTTGTCACCGGTATGGGAGTGATATCACCGATCGGCAATAACCCGGTTGAGTTCTGGGACTCGTTGGTTACCTGCCGAAGCGGGATCGGCCGGATTACGGCTTTTGATCCTTCCGAGTTCGCGTCGCAGATCGGCGGGGAGGTGAAGAACTTTGACCCCACAGAGTTAGATCTCTCTCTTAGCAACTCGTTCGGCTTTGGTGGGCATAACGGCACCCTGGTCTTCCGACGTTTCAGTAAGTAGGACTGAGTATCTTTTTACCGGGCCCCCCGACTGATTCATTCGGGGGGCTGTTTGTTAATTTAGAAATAATATTATTCGAAGAAAAATTTTAAGGGGGAGCCATGAACTATTTTTTAACCGAAGAACAGGTAATGATACAGGACCTTGCCCGTCAGATCGCGGAGGAGAAATTAGAACCGCTCCGGGCGGAGATGGATGAGAAAGCGGAGTTCCCCTGGGAGATAGTCGAAGTCCTGCGGCAGTCGGATATGTTCGGGATCTACCTTCCGGAAGAGTACGGTGGATTGGGTGGGGGGGTTCTGGAGTTATGCCTCGCGGTGGAGGAGTTGAGCCGGGTCTGTGGGGGGATGTCGCTCTCCCTGGCCGCTACCGCCCTGGCGGCTTTCCCTGTCCTTCTCTTTGGAAATGACGAGCAGAAGAAGAAGTACCTTCCCGATCTGGCCACGGGCAAGACCCTGGCCGCCTTCGCCCTGACCGAACCGGAAGCCGGAAGCGACGCCGGAGCGACCAGGACGACCGCCAGAAAAGAAGGTGATTATTACATTCTCAACGGAACCAAGTGTTTCATCACCAACGGAAGTGTCGCGGATATTGTTACCGTTATCGCGATGACGGATAAGAGCAGAGGAAGCCGGGGTGCGAGCGCCTTCATAGTTGAGAAAGGAATGGATGGTTTCTCCGTCGGAAAGGATGAGCACAAGATGGGCATCCGGGCTTCCTCCACCGCGGAACTTATCTTTGAGGACTGCAAAGTTCCCGCGGAAAACCTGATCTCCCGGGAAGGGATGGGCTTCATCGTTGCCATGAAGACGCTGGATCAGTCCCGTCCGGGAGTAGCGTCCCAGTCGCTTGGCATTGCCCAGGGGGCGCTGGACGCGGCGGTTGAGTATGCCCGTCAGAGGAAACAGTTCGGCCGGCCCATTATCACCTTCCAGGGGCTCCAGTGGATGCTGGCTGACATGGCGACCCGGGTGGAAGCGGCCCGGGCCCTGGTCTACAGCGTTGCCCGGACGGTCGACGCGGGGGCGAAGAGGATATCCAAGGATTCGGCGATCTGCAAACTGTTCGCTTCCGATGTAGCCATGAGCGTGACCACCGACGCGGTTCAGATCTTCGGCGGGTACGGCTATATGAAGGAGTATCCGGTTGAGAAGATGATGCGCGACGCCAAGATTACTCAGATCTACGAAGGGACCAATCAGATCCAGCGGGACGTGATCGGCACCCAGTTGATCCGGGAGAGCGCGAGCAAGAAATGAAACTTTAGTCACCCTCCTTCGCTATTACATAGCTACGGCGGGTAAACTTTTTTATCCGCCGTAGCTTTTCAGCCGCCGTAGCCATAGGCTACTTTGGCGAAGGAGGCTAGCGAAGGCGGAAGCTCACTTTAGTCACTTTTTTTCATGAACATAATCGTCTGCATCAAACAGGTCCCTGACACTACCGAGATCCGGATCAACCCGGAGACCAATACCCTGGTCCGGGAAGGGGTGGAGAGCATCATCAACCCCTTCGACCTCTACGCCATCGAGGAGGGGGTCCGGATCAAAGAGAAGTACGGAGGCACGGTCAGCGTGATCAGCATGGGGCCGCCCCAGGTGGAGGACGCTCTGCGTGAGACGATTTCGCTGGGGGTGGATGAGGCGATTCATCTCTGTGACCGGGCCTTCGCCGGGGCCGATACCCTGGCGACTGCCTATACCCTTGCCCGGGGGATAGAGAAGAAAGGGGATTATAATATTATTATCTGCGGGAAGCAGGCGATCGACGGTGATACCGCCCAGGTCGGTCCTGGCATCGCCGTCCAGCTGGATATTCCCCAGATTACCTATGTCAAGAAGATCGAGGAGATCGGAGAAGAGACGATCCGCGTTCAGAGGATGACCGAGGAAGGCTACGAGATTATAGAAGGGGATCTGCCCATTCTCCTGACCGTGGTCAAAGAGATCAACGAACCGCGTCTCCCTTCTTTGAAAGGGAAGCTGAAAGCGAAGAAAGCGGAGATTATTACCTGGACTGCCGCCGATATCAGTGTTGATGAACAATTTATCGGTCTGGATGGTTCTCCCACCCAGGTGGTAAAGATCTTTTCTCCGCCCGCTCGCGAGGGGGGAGAGATATTTCAAGGAGAACCCGCGGAGATGGTAGATCGCCTGGTCGCCGCTCTGGAAAAACAGAAGTTTTTTTAACCTAATTTTAATGCCGATTGAAATAATAAAACAGAAATGCGTCGGTTGTTCGATCTGCGTTAGGTCATGCCCTTACGGGGCCATCGAGATGCAGGACGGCCTGGCGGTCATCGATCATGATGCCTGCACGTTGTGCGGGGCGTGTGTGGAAGCCTGCAAATTCGGGGCCATCATTTTGCGGAAGGAGCACCACGCCGAAGATGAACTCGATACCTACCAAGGGGTCTGGGTCTGCGCTGAACAGAAGAAGGGAAAGATCCAGTCCGTGACCTTTGAACTCCTGGGCGCGGGTCGGCAATTGGCCGATGTAAAAGGCGTTGAACTCTCCGCGGTCCTGATCGGGAACGATGTGGAGAAGGAGGTGCCCGGTCTTTTCGCGCGGGGCGCTGATAAAGTCTTCCTGGTGGAGTCCGCGAGCCTCGCCGATTTTCTCGACGAGCCGTACTCCCGGATTATCTCCCGTCTGATCCGAGAACATAAGCCGGAGATTGTGCTGACCGGAGCAACCTCTATCGGGCGTTCTCTCATCCCCCGGGTAGCGGCTGAGATCAAGACCGGATTGACCGCGGACTGCACCGGCCTGGCTATCGATGAGGAGCGTGGTCTCTTGCTCCAGACCCGTCCGGCTTTCGGGGGCAATATCATGGCGACTATTATCTGTGAAGATTATCGCCCTCAGATGGCTACCGTCCGCCATAAAGTGATGAAGGAAGCAACCCCGGATCCGGACCGCCGGGGTGAGATTATCCGGGTTGAGGTTAAACCGGAGGAATGCGTTTCCCGAACCCGGTTTTTGGAATCGGTAGAAGAGCTGGGATATGCCGTCAATATCGCCGAGGCCGATATCATCATTTCAGGGGGGCGGGGGATGAAAGGACCGGAGAATTACGCCCTTCTCCAGGAGCTGGCGGACCTTCTGGAAGGAGCGGTCGGCGCTTCCCGGGCCGCGGTGGACGCCGGCTGGATCCCTTATTCGCACCAGGTAGGTCAGACCGGGAAGACCGTCCAGCCTAAGATGTATATCGCCTGTGGAATCTCCGGGGCGATCCAGCATCTGGTCGGCATGCAGTCTTCCGACACGATCGTAGCCATTAATAAGGATCCGGACGCCCCGATCTTCACAGTGGCCACCTACGGGCTGATCGGGGACCTCTTTGAGATTGTCCCCGCGTTGATAAAAAACCTGAAAGCCCGTCGGAAATAAAATTTAACATTCATAAAAAGGGAGCTGATTTAACTTTAGTCACCCTCCTTCGCTATTACATAGCTACGGCGGGTAAACTTTTTTATCCGCCGTAGCTTTTCAGCCGCCGTAGCCATAGGCTACTATGGCGAAGGAGGCTAGCGAAGGCGGAAGTTCACTTTAGTCACTTAAGGCACTTAAAAATGTACATCCTCGGTATCTCAGCTTTCTATCATGACGCCGCCGCCGCCCTGATTAAGGATGGAGAAATTATCGCCGCCGCCCAGGAGGAACGCTTCAGCCGGGTCAAACACGACCTTGATTTTCCCCGCCAGTCGATCGATTACTGTCTCCGGGAGGCCGGGATCACCATGGATGAGGTCGAGTATGTCGGTTTTTATGATAAGCCCCTCTTGAAGTTTGAACGAATTCTGGAGACCTACCTCTCCTACGCCCCCCGGGGTATCCGTTCGTTCCATCAGGCGATGCCGATCTGGCTCAAGCAGAAAATACATATCCGCGAGACACTGAGCAAGGAACTGGGCTTTCGAGGAAAGATCATATTCCCGGAGCATCATGAATCCCACGCCGCGTCCGCCTTCTTCCCCTCTCCCTTTCAGGAATCGGCCATTCTCACCATTGACGGGGTAGGGGAGTGGACGACCACCAGCTACGGGGTTGGCCGGGATAACCGGGTGGAGTTGCTGGCGGATATCTACTTCCCCCACTCCCTGGGGCTTTTGTATGCCGCCTTTACCTACTACTGTGGCTTCAAGGTCAACTCCGGCGAGTACAAGTTGATGGGGTTGGCGCCATACGGGAGACCGAAGTATGTCGATCTGATCAAGGACAATCTTATCGATATCAAGGACGATGGCTCCTTCAAGCTCAACGTCGATTATTTTGATTATCCCGTAGGCTTGAAGATGGTAGGGAAGAAGTTCAGCCGGCTCTTCGGAGCCCCTCCCCAGAAGCCCGAGGCGACCATGACCCAGTTTTACATGGACTGTGCCCGTTCAGTCCAGGATGTTACCGAGGAGATCTTACTCAAGATGGCCCGGCATATTCATCAAGAGACCGGGATGGAGAATCTCTGCCTGGCCGGTGGAGTGGCGCTGAACTGCGTCGCCAACGGCCGTCTCCTCAGGGAAGGGCCATTCAAAGATATCTGGATCCAGCCCGCCGCCAGCGACGCGGGAGGCGCCCTGGGCGTGGCCCTCTTCGTCTGGTATCAGTATCTGGAAAACCCCCGCCGGGTGACGCCGGGCCAGGACTTTCAAAAAGGCTCCTACCTGGGGCCCGAGTTTACCAACGATGAGATCGAGCGGTATCTCAAGGAGATCAAGGCCGATTATGAGTACGTTCCGGATGAGGAATTGTCCAAGAGAGTGGCCGATCTGATCCTGGACCAGAATGTGATCGGATTGTACCGGGGGAGGATGGAGTTCGGGCCCCGCGCCCTGGGGGCGCGCAGCATCCTGGGCGACGCCCGTTCCCCCGAGATGCAGTCGATCATGAACCTGAAGATCAAGTTCCGGGAATCATTCCGGCCCTTCGCCCCGGCTGTCCTGCGGGAACGGGTAGCCGACTTCTTTGAGACCGATTACGCCAGTCCCTATATGCTGCTGGTGACGGATGTCCTGGAAGAGCGAAGAAAGCCGATGCCGGGTCCCGATGAACTTGACGGATTGCTGGCGGAGCAGAAAGAACGGCTCCGGAAAGAAGTTCAGGAACTGAGAGAAGTCAACCGGATAGAAGACGCGGAAAAAGTGGAGAAGATGATCGGGAATGAAGACTATCTTCGTTTCCGGACTATTATCCACCAGGTTCGTTCGGATGTCCCCGCGATCACCCATGTGAATTATTCCGCCCGCCTCCAGACGGTGGAACGGGAGGACAACCCTTTCTATTACGATATCATCAAGAAATTTGACGAGATGACCGGCTGCCCGGTGATCGTGAACACTTCCTTCAACGTGCGCGGGGAGCCGATCGTCTGCACCCCGGAGGAAGCCTTTCGCTGTTTTATGCGGACCAAGATGGACTATCTGGTGCTGGGGAATTATATCCTTGATAAGAAGAAGCAGAAGGAGTGGAAGGAAGAGTTCGACTGGATGAAGGAGTTTACCCTTGATTGATTACGATTTTAATCCGACCAGGAAAGACTTACAGGCCTTTGCCCGGTTTGTTCCGGCTGCTTTGATCGTGGTCGCGACCGGTTTCGGCTTGATTAAAGGCTTTATGACCTTTAACTTGGTATTCTACGGGATAGCCGTTATTCTCTATCTTTGGGGCCTGATCTTTCTCTATTCTCTGAAGCCGATCTATCTGGTCTGGATGGTAATTACCCGTACGATAGCATTTTTAGTCACAACCCTTGTTCTAAGTCTGGTATTTTATATTGGTTTTACAGTAATCGGGCTCATTATGCGGTTACTTGGGAAAAACCCCCTCGACCGGAAGTTCGACCGGAACGCCGACTCGTACTGGATCAGGCGCGATCCTTACTCTTTCAGCCAAGAGCATTACGAGCGTCAATTTTAATTCTGTTAAGTTACGGACTAAATCAATATCATGAAAATTGGTCTATTGAAAGAACTCTGGGATTTTTTAAGAGTCAGGAAGAAATGGTGGCTCCTGCCGATTATGGTACTGCTGCTTCTGCTTTTTGCGCTGATCTTTCTGACCAGTAATCCCGCCACCTCCCCCTTCATCTATACTTTATTTTAAGCTGGAGCCGCGCTAAAATAAAGTATCGGAGAGTATCAAATATTTCAATCGGCGGTAGTTTCAGTGCGTCTCTGTTAAGTTAGCGTCGAAGGCGATAACTTACTGCTTCGGAATTTCAAAAAGTTATTAGACAGGATTAACAGGATAGATAAAAAAACGGCTGGTTTTGACGTTAAAGCGTTTGTTTTCTAAAATCCTGTAAATCTTGTTAATCGTGCCTGCCCCGATTTATCGGGGTCAAAAAAATGATGATAGTTGCCCGAACGAAGTGAGGGCTAAGCCCTATGTATTTAAAAAAACTGGAGCTGAACGGATTTAAGTCGTTTGCCGACAAGACGACCCTCCAGATTCTCCCCGGTATAACCTCCATCGTTGGTCCCAACGGCTGCGGGAAGACCAATATTGTCGACGCGATCAGCTGGGTGCTGGGCGAACAGCGGGTGCGGATACTGCGCGGTTATAAGATGGAAGATATCATCTTTAACGGGACCTCCGGTCGACCGCCGGTCGGAATGGCGGAGGTAAATCTCATCTTTGACAACTCGGACGGGAAACTCCCGATCGAGTATTCTGAAGTAAGCATCTCGCGCCGAATCTATCGCTCCGGCGAGAGTGAGTATTTTCTCAATAAGAAGCCCTGCCGGCTTAAGGATATCAATGAGCTGCTCCTGGGCACCGGGCTGGGCACCCGCTCTTATTCCCTGGTCGGTCAGGGCCGGGTTGATCAGATCCTCCAGGCTCGTCCCGAAGAAAGAAGAGAACTGCTGGAAGAAGCGGCCCGGATCAGCCGCTACCGGAAGAAGAAAGAAGAAGCCCTCCGGAAGCTTGAATTGACCCGGACGAACCTCCTCCGGGTGGATGACATCTTAAAAGAGGTCCAGCGCCAGCTCTCCATTGCCGAACGCCAGGCCCGGCAGGCGGAAAAATATAGCCGGCATCGGGACCGGTTACGTGAACTGGAGACCCAATCGGGCCTGTTGCAGCTGGCCGAGATCCGACGTCGGGCAGGGGAACTGGGCGATGAGAAACAGCGCTGGGAGGGGAAGTATCGGGACCTGGAGAAGGAAGTGGAAGAGGTAGAGAAGGAACTGTTTAAACTTCGGGATCACCGCCGGAAGAGAGGGGAGGAGCTCTCTTCACTCCGGGCGGAACTGATCGGCAAGAGGGCGGAGATCGATAAGGATCGTCATCGGATCGAGTTGAACGCCGAGCGGGGGGGTGAACTGAAACATGAGCGCGAGCGGGTGGGGGAGGAGATAAGCGATATCAAGAGTTCTTTATCCGCCGGGAAGAAGGAGGCGGAAGAACTGAGAAAGGCCCGCGAGGTATTAATAAGGGACAATCGGGCTGGAGCGGAGGCCCTCCGGGAGAAGGAGCAGGGGTTGAAGTCTCTTCGCCTCGACCGGTCGGCGGTGGAGAAAGAACTGGCCGCCGTCCAATCGCGGTCTCTGGAAATATTCCGCCGGGAAGGTCACCTCCGGAACGAGCTATTGGGCCTGCAGGTGGGGGGAAAGGGGATCATCCTCCGGAAAAGAAGACTGGAAGTGGAGCTGGAAGGTATTGAAGCGGAAGAAGATGAACTGCGGGCCGAGATCGAGAAAGCCGGGCCCCGGGTCGAGGAAGCGGAGGAGAATTTGAGCGGTCTCAAGGAGAAGCTGGCCGGAGAAAGAGAGCGGGCTCGAAAGATGGAGGAGCAGGTTTGGGCGTTGCAACGCCGGAAAGAAGAGATGCTGGTGAAGATCAGCGAGCGGGAGTCACAGAAGACGCTGTTGCGGAACCGGGCTGAAGAAGGACCGGGTTCCGCCGCGGAGATCCTCATCAGCGCCGCCCGGGAGAAGGCGGAGGGGCTGGAAGGAGTAATCGGCCGGCTGGAAGATTTTATTGAGATCCGGCCCGGGTCCGAGAAGATGGTCCGGTCCGCCCTGGGCGAGAATGGGCAGGCCGTAGTGGTCCGGGGCGCCTCCGCCGCGCTGGCTGCGATCGAGTACCTGAAGGCAAAGAAGGCGGGACCGATTCGGCTTATCGTGCATGAGTGGCTTCAGGAGACCGCCGCCTCCCGTCCAAACCGGGCGGAAGGCCCCGACGGAACAGGGATTGTTGATCAGGCAACTTTCCTCGAACCTCTTCAGGGGGCGGGGCAGGTTCTTCTGGAAGAGGCGTTTCCCGTCTCCGATCTTACCCGATATCTGAATCGGGGAGTTCCCACTTTACCCGGGACCGGGATAACCTCCGAGGGGGCGACGGTCTCTCCCCCGGGAATCATCTTCTGGGCGGGGGAAGAGGCGCCCTCATCGAGGCTTGAACCGGGAGAGATCGAGACGGAACTGTCGCGTCTGCGCGCTGAAAGAAGCGTCCTGGAGACCGAGGAGGAGGAGGCCGACAACCTTTTGAAGAAGAGCCGGGAACAGGTTGAGCTGGCGCTCCGGGATCTGCATCAGCAGGAACTAGATCATGCCCTGAGCCGGAACGAGCAGGAACGAAGCCTTAAGAATCTCCAGAAATTAACCCTGAATCTGGCGGGGGCGCGAGATGAACTTAACTCCTTGCTGGAAGAAGAACAGAAGGCGACCGGCCGCTTGAAGCAACTGGAAAAGAACCTTGCCGATAGCCCCATTGGGGATCAGGACAAGGAGAATGAGATCGCCCGGATCCGGGAACGGTTGAATGAACGCGTTCACGCCCTGCGTCGACTGGAGACGGAGGTGACCGAGTTGAAGATCGCGCTGGCATCTTCCCGGGAGAGGGAGGAGGGGTTCTCCGGTCGTTACGATCGGCTTCTCTCCGAGAACCGGAACCAGGAAGCGTTGCTGGAGGCGAGACACCGGAGGATTTCGGAAGATGAAGGGCGGGAAGAATCGTTGCGGGAGGAGACCGAGCGGCTCCGGGAGGAGATCGAGAAATGGGAACGGACCGTTGATGATCTGCAAGCACGGGTCGGGGTAATGGAGGAGGAGATCGGCCAGCTGGACCGGAGCTATGAAGAGAAAGAAGAGGTTTACCATAAGGTGCGTCCTCGTTTCCAGGAAGTGCAGGCCCACCTGGGTTCCCAGGATGTTACCCTGGCCGAGTTGCGGGTAAAGGAACAGTCTATCTGTCAGCGGATGAGGGAAAAATACGGCCTCGAACTGGATGAACTGGAGCCCTCATCCCAGGAGCAGGCCCCCGAAGCGTTGGACGCGGAGATAGACCGGCTTCGGGAGAAGATGGGCCGGATGACCGATGTTAATTTAGCGGCGCTTTCGGATAAGGAGAACTACGAGTCACGGTTTTCTCTCCTCACCGAGCAGAAGGAAGACCTGGAAAACGCGGCCCGGGATATCGAGGTGGCGATCACCAGGATCAATATCACCGCCCGCGAGAAACTGCAGGAGACCTATGATGTGGTCCGACTGCATTTCCAGGACCTCTTCTCCCAACTCTTCGGGGGAGGAAAGGCGGACCTGGTCCTGGACAATGAGAAAGATATCCTGGAGTCGGGGCTCGATATTATTGCCCAGCCCCCGGGGAAGAAACTATCCCATATCGCTCTTCTCTCCGGCGGGGAGAGAGCCCTCACCACCATCGCCCTGATCTTCGCCCTCTTCAAAGTGCAGCCCAGCCCCTTCTATATACTGGATGAGATTGACGCCCCCCTCGATGAAGCCAATATCGGCCGGTTCGTTGAGCTGGTCAAGAAACTGGTCGCGGAGGCACAGTTCATCATCATCACCCATAATAAACTTTCGATCAGTCAGGCCGACATTCTCTATGGGATTACCATGGAGGAGTCGGGTGTCTCCAAGGTCGTCTCCGTCCGCCTCGCTTCCGGGGAGAGAGACAAGAAAAAAGCTAAAGCGAGTTAAATCCCCCCAGTCAAACTCCCCCCTCCCCATCCGTCGTTTTTCTTTCTCCTCCGCAATAAATACTCTTCTTCTCTATTCCCAGCAAGAATCAGGGTGACATCCTGTGAGAACTGAGGGAATAAATCTTGCCACGAGATTTTCAGTGAGTCTGGCCCTGAGCCCGGAAGGAGAGACCCGGCTTTTTCTCTGGAGTAGTGTATTCCCCTGGTGAGATTGTGAAAATTTTCCACCAGGTCCGGACTGGAGGAGGGAAATATCGTAGGAGAAGAATTTTCGTGAAATTATTTTGACAAAACAACCTATAATTGTTATCGTAGATAAATCCCGGAAAATTAAAACTCATATTCGACTTGTGAACAAAGGTAAAATAATGCCTTTGGCATTAAAATCTCGGAGGTTAAGCCTCTTTAACCTATCATAAAACACGATTACAATATAACCGAAATATGAACGAAAATGAATTAATATCTCCCCGGAGGAAGTAATAGTGAAAAAAATATATCTTATGGCATCATTTGTACTGACCTTGGGCGCAACTTTTCCTTCTTTAATATACAGCCAGGAGGAGCTTTTTGAGCCCTATGTAGTATATGACGCCCCGGACGGTGATGGTGTCGGGATCGGTGACTTTAACCACGACTTCCGAAATGATGTGGCCCTGACCACAGAAGACTACCTCTACATTTTCTACCAGCAAACCGACGGTTCTCTTGGTTCTCCTACTATCTATTACGCTCCTCCCTCGCCGGATAATCTGGCTGTGGGAGATTTAAATTACGACGGAAGGGACGATATAGTGGTGGAAACGGGGAACTATATCGGTGTCTTTTTGCAACAGATGGACGGCACCATGGCAGACGAGGTGGTTTACATTACCGGTGATGGCCCTGATGCGATTGCTGTGGGTGATCTCAATGGAGATGGGCGCGCCGATGTTGTTATTCCCCACTGGCGGGAAAGTTATATCGGTGTCTTTATTCAGAATGAGAGCGGAACTTTTAGCGACATGACCACGTATCCCTGCAATCAGGCCGGATATGATGACGTCGCTGTTGGAGATCTCAATCATGACGGCAGGATCGATGCGGTTAAAATGAACGGGCAGGGATATGCCAATCCCAACTTCTCGGTTTTCCTTCAAAAGCCTGATGGGACCTTAGCCCCAAAAGTGGACTATGATATAGACGTTGGCAATGCTAACAATATCGCTGTCGGGGACGTAACCGGAGATGGGCTCGACGATGTGGTTATGACTTATGGGGGTAATAGTCCTAATGCCAGGCTTGCTATTTTTTCCCAGACCGCCAGTGGTACTCTTGCCCATACCGCTACATATAATGCCTACGACATTCCTGAAACTGTTGCCGTGGCCGATGTAAATCTAGACGGACGGAAAGATGTAGTAGTAGTCCACGGTGGCTGGTGTAAGGTGGGGATTTTTCTCCAGCTTCCGGGCGGAACCCTCTTCCCGGAAGAACTTTATAATATTCCCTACGCCAGCCATTATAATGCTCAGGGTCTTGACGTGAAGGACATTAATAACGACGGCTGGCCGGACTTGGTGATCGGTGATTATAATCACGGGCTGGTCGTACTTTATCATACCGGGGGACCGACTCCTATTCCCACTCCCACGCCCACTCCCATCCCTCCGATTATAATCCTTGATTCAGGAGACTATGATGGGGATGGCACCTCAGACATAGCTCTCTTCAGGAGGACTTCAGGCTTGTGGGCGATTCGGGGGATAACCCGGTGCTACTACGGCACGAGTTTGGATATGCCTATTTCCGGGGACTATAACGGCAACGGCACAGCCGTGATCGGGGTTTACCGGGGATCATCTGGTCTTTGGGCGATAAGGGGAGTGACCCGGGCTTACTTTGGGTCTTCCTCCGACATCGCAGTACCCCTGCAATTCAACCCCTCGAGCGCCTGTGAGATCGGGATCTTCCGGGGTTCGTCCGGCCTCTGGGCGGTAAAGGGCGTGACCCGAGTCTACTTCGGTCAGGGAGGGGGCATCCCGGTGCCCGGGGACTACGATGGGGACGGCACGAAGGAGATCGGGCTATACTGTGAGAGTTCGGGGCTTTGGGCGCTGAAAGGCGTAAGTCGGCTCTACTTCGGGGGGAGTAGCGATAGGGCGATCCCTGGTGACTACTCAGGTGACGGGACCTGGGAGGCCGGGATATTCCGATCATCGTCCGGCCTGTGGGCGGTGAGAGGTCTGACCCGGTGCTACTACGGAACGAGCTCCGACGAGCCGGTACCCGCCGACTTCGATGGTAACTCTTCGGATGACATCGGGATCTTCCGGGATACCTCCGGCCTGTGGGCGATCCGGGGTTTAACCCGCGCGTATTACGGGAATTCCGGTGATATCCCGGTGACGAGATAACCTAGGAGCCTGTCCGAGTAATGGCTCTCGACGCGTTTCGAGCGCCGGGCGGCCGAATGCAAGGTACGGCAACGCAGGCGATGCTGAACGCATCGTTCCCGCCAAGGGCCGGACAACGCCACAGGCAGCTGCCCCCCGCCGAAACCCTTTAGGCAGCCGTCACTTGCGTCGCGACTCTGCGTTGCTCCGGCCTCGCGCCTTGATTCGCTCGCAAGTGACAGGCGGCGCGTCAGAGATTATTACTCGGACAGGCTCCTAGTTTAATTGAATAAAGAAGAAAAGGCGGCGTTTGGTAGTGTCCAAAATTTTTCACACTTTTAGTTTTGAGAATAGTTCCTGAATCAATTTATACGGCCAGTATTGTTAAATCCGGGTCCTCCCATAATGAGTCAGGATCGTCCCTCATTTGAATAAGGAGGTGTCGTATCGGCTCGGGCATCCTCACCCCTCGCCATCCTTCCGAAGCATCTACCAAAACAGCGAAGAGAAGACTCAATGCGCTGATCTCCAAGTAAAACCGAGGAATCACTTATAAGGCTTCTGCAAAATAGCCTAATTAGTCATTGTGAAGCAATCTCATTTGATAAGTTATAATTCAGTGTGGATCAATGTATTGAGATTGCTTCGTTCCCCGATATTCATCGGGATCCTCGCAATGACCCAGCGATCACCATTATGCAGGACTCATAGGAATCACTTATATTTTACTTGCTTTTTTAGACTTAGTCTACCATAGTATCTACATAATCTTCGGGGCAGGGTGAAATTCCCGACCGGCGGTGATCGGAGGAGCGTGGATTAACCGGCCTCTCCGTAAGCCCGCGAACTATACCCGTCGCTTTTGAAGAAGAGCGGGGAGGAATGAACCGGTGAAAGACCGGTGCCGACGGTAGAGTCCGGATGGAAGAAGATTAGATTACAGTGGCATTATCTTGTTTCGCCTCGGAGAAGATCTCTCTGAGGCGTTTTTGTTTTTAGATTTATATTTATTTCGCTGTACTTTGTGGGGTTTGAAATATGACGGGATTTGATCCAGTAGAGAGCTTGGTCGAGGACTTAAAAGTCGGGAAGATGATTATCTTGGCCGATGACGAAGGCCGGGAGAATGAGGGGGATCTGGTCATGGCGGCGGAGAAAGTTACGCCGGAGGCGATTAATTTCATGATCTCCCGGGGCCGGGGCCTGGTCTGCGTCCCGATGACCGCGGAGCGGTTGACGACGCTGGGGTTGGAGCCGATGGTAAAGAGTAACCGGGATACCTTTGGCACCGCCTTTACGGTCTCAGTCGACGCGAGCCGGGGGATAACGACCGGCATCTCCCCCGGAGATCGGGCCCGAACGATAAAGATACTCTCCCGCCCGCACTCCGGTCCGGGGGATGTCGTTACACCCGGACATGTCTTTCCCCTTGAAGCCCGGCCGGGAGGAGTGCTGGTCAGGGCCGGTCATACCGAGGCCGCGGTTGACCTGATGCGTTTAAGCGGTCTGGAACCGGCCGCGGTCATCTGCGAGATTATCAATGATGACGGGACCATGGCCCGCCTTCCCCAGTTACGGCGGTTTAAGGCGAAGTTCGGACTGAAGATGGGGACGATCGCCGATCTGATCCATCTCCGCCGCTCCACTGAGAAGCTGGTTACAGAGATAGTGACCACTTTTCTCCCGACCGCCTATGGGGATTTTATTCTCAAACTCTTTACGTCAACTGTGGATAATGGCCGACCTCATCTGGCGCTGATAATGGGAGACGTAGCAGGAGAGAAGGATGTCCTGGTCCGGGTACATTCAAGGTGCTTGACCGGCGATGTCTTTAAATCCAGACGTTGTGATTGCGGGGAACAGCTTGATTTTGCCCTGAAGAGAGTCGCGAAAGAAGGCCGGGGGGTCATTCTCTATATGGACCAGGAGGGGCGGGGGATCGGCCTGGAGAGCAAGCTCATGGCTTACTACCTCCAGGACCAGGGGCTCGACACGGTAGAGGCCAATGAACAGCTTGGTTTCGATGCCGATCTCAGGGAGTACGGGATCGGCGCCCAGATCCTCCGGGAATTAGGCTTGACCAGTATCCGTCTTATGACCAACAACCCGCGCAAGATTATCGGCTTGAGCGGATACGGGCTGAGTATTACAGAGATTGTTCCCATCAAGATCCCCCCAAATAAACATAATTATCGCTATCTCCAGACCAAGAAGGAGAAGATGGGTCATAGGCTGTGAAGTGAAGTGACTAAAGTGACTAAAGTGAACTAAAGTGACTAAAGTGAGCTAAAGTGACTAAAGTTTACCCGCCGTAGCTATGTAATAGCGAAGGAGGGTGACTAAAGTTTGAAGTGAAAACATAACTACTCAAGTTCAGGGGTTCACGGTTCAGAGGTTCACGGTTAGAGAGTGATGAAGATTGAACGGTTTTAAGATATTGATGCTTGGCAATTGGCACGCGAATTGACTCGGAAAGTGTACCGTTTGCCCAACGAATTCAAAGTTGTTTACGAGCAGGTCAGACGAACACGTGCTGCCGTTCGTGGATTCATCAACTATCTCAAGACATATGAAGTGCGCAAGGCAACAAACCGTGAACCGTGAACCGTGAACCGTGAACCTGACAACCTGAGAAGTTACGTGAAAACATACTAATGCAAGGAGGTGTATTGTGAAGATATTTGAAGGGAAACTTTCGGCTGAAGGGCTGAAGTTTGGAATCGTGATCAGTCGTTTTAATGAATTTATTACCGGGAAGCTCCTCGAAGGAGCGGTGGACGCCCTGAAGAGAAACGGGGCCGATGACGATGATATCGAGGTCGCCTGGGTCCCCGGTTCATGGGAGATCCCCGCGGTTGCCGCCCGGATGGCCCGGGGCGACAAGTATGACGCCGTCATCTGCCTGGGAGCGGTAATCAAAGGGGATACAGCTCATTGGCAGTATATCAGCACCCAGGTCACCCGGGGTATCGCCGCGGCCGGACAGGAGAGTGCCATCCCCGTCTCTTACGGGGTCATCACTCCCTATACGCTGGAACAGGCGATAGAAAGAGCGGGGACCAAGGCGGGGAATAAAGGCTTCGATGCCGCCATGGCCGCGATCGAGATGGCGAACCTGTATAAAGATTTAGCGTAACTACTCAGGTTCAGGGGTTCACGGTTGAGGGGTTCACGGTTCACGGTTGCCTGGTTCCCGAAATTGCAGCTTTATACATGTTTTCAACCTTGAACCTTGAACCTTGAACCTGATAACCTGAGTAGTTACGATTTAGCCCGGAAATAACGTTCCCGGGATAAAGAGAGCAATATGGGACAGAGACGACAGGCGAGAGAGTTGGCCCTCCAGTTTTTATACGGCTATGATCTGAACCGGAAGGATCTCGACGAGACTTTATCCGATTTCTGGAATGTTAATCGCGCCCCCGACAAGGTTCGCCGGTTTGCCGGAGAACTGATCAGGGGTACGATTGAGCAACTCGACCGAGTTGACGGGATTATCGCCGATCATGCCCGGAATTGGCGGCTGGACCGGATCGCCCTGGTTGATAAGAACATATTACGACTCTCCATCTACGAACTCAAATTCCGGGATGATATCCCTCCCCTCGTATCGATCAACGAAGCGGTGGAGATCGCGAAAAAATTCAGCACCGCCCAGTCCGGCCAGTTCGTGAACGGTATCCTGGATCAGGTAAGACAAGAGATTAAAACCTGATGAATAAATTTGCGGATCTCCACATTCACACCATCGCCTCGGACGGCACTTATTCGGTCCGGGAGGCGCTGGAAGAGGCCCGGAAAGCGGAGCTTTCCGCTATCGCCATCACCGATCATGATTCGGTGAAATCGTTGCCGGAAGCGGTGTTGCTGGCCCCGAGCTATGGGGTGGAGATCATTCCGGGGATCGAGATCTCCGTTGAACTTGGTGACGCCGAGATGCATATCCTCGGGTACTTCCTAAAATACGAAGACAGAGAACTTTTGGAACGTCTCTCCCTCTTGCGGAAGATTCGATCCGAGCGGGCGACGAAGATGCTGCAGAAACTCGAAAAGATGGGGTTTCCCCTGGATCTGGAGAGGCTGCTTCCAGGACAGATCTCCGGGTCGATCGGCCGACTTCATATCGCACTGGGACTCCTCCGCGCCGGTTATATCAAGAACCTGCGCGAAGCCTTTCATAAATACATCGGCAATGATGGCCCCGCCTATGTCCCGAAGATGAAACTCAGCAAGAAAGAGGCTCTGGGGATGATCCTCCGGGCCGGGGGGGTGCCGGTTCTGGCCCATCCGAATCAACTGGGCCGGGATGAGTTGATCCCGGAACTGATAGGTCTCGGCTTAGCCGGGCTGGAAGCCTATTACCCGACCCATTCCAGGTTTATTACCAACCACTACCTGGAACTGGCCCGCCATTATGGAATTCTGGTGACGGGGGGATCGGACTGTCACGGGTCAAATAAAGAGAATATTTTTATAGGATCGGTGAAGGTCCCCTACCAGGTGGTGGAGCAGTTGAGAGAGAAGGCGGAGGAGATCCGGAGACGAAAGATTCCTCCAACGGCCGAAGCACGCATTATCGAAGGGTCGGCTTCGGACGGAAAGACTTAACCCGATTTTTCTAAGAAAAATATTTGACAGGATTATTTATTTGACGGGATTAACAGGATTAAAAATTTTATTTGACGGGAATAACAGGATTAAAATATTAGATGACCGGGAACCTTAAAACTAAAAAGAGGCAATACAGAAACAGCCTGGGTAAGACCCGCCGCTCTTTAAAGAATAAGATCTCCCACTGGCTGGGGAAGTCGGGGGAGCTTTCCGATGATTTCTGGGAAGACTGGGAAGCCGCGTTGATTGAGGTTGATCTCGGGGTTGAGACGACCGTGAATCTGCTGGATCGTGTCCGGATGGAGATGAAGAACAAGAAGGGAGTGACGCCGGAGATGGTCAAGTCGAGACTGATTGAAGAGCTGATCGCTCTACTTTCGAAGAACGCGAAGCCGCTCTCCGTGGTGGGGAAAGCTCGGGAGAGCCCGGTTGTTATCATGGTGGTGGGGGTCAACGGGACCGGGAAGACCACCACCATCGCCAAGCTGGCGCATAGACTGCGGGCCGGAGGGAGCCGGGTTCTTCTGGGTGCCTGTGATACCTTCCGCGCCGCCGCTATCGAGCAGCTCCAGATCTGGGCCCAGCGGATCGGGGTCGACCTTATCCAGCAGAGATACGGGGGAGACCCCGCCGCGGTCGCCTTCGACGCCTTGCAGGCGGCTGTCTCCCGGGGATATGATTATCTTATCCTCGATACGGCGGGGCGACTCCATACCCGGACCGGTCTGATGGATGAACTGGAAAAGATTGCCCGGGTGTTGCGAAAGATAAAGCCGTCGGCGCCCGACGAGATATACCTCTGCCTGGACGCGACGTTTGGACAGAATGGGTTGGTCCAGGCCGGCCGATTCGCGGAGGCATTACCGCTGACCGGCGTATTGCTGGCCAAGCTGGATGGAACCGCCCGGGGCGGCATCGTTGTCTCCATCCAGCAGGAGCTGGGAATCCCGGTAGTAGCGGTGGGGGTCGGCGAAGCCCTCTCTGACCTGCTTGAGTTCGACCCCCGCGCGTTCACGGAGGCTTTATTAGCGGAATAATCTGATCTCGTAATTTGTCAGGATCTTCATGAAGGACATTCACTATATGCGAAGAGCGCTCTCCCTGGCCGCGAGGGGGGGTCTCGCGGTGCGGCCGAACCCGAGGGTGGGGGCTGTTTTGGTCAAAAGCGATCAGGTGATCGCCTCGGCCTATCACTCCAGTTACGGCGCCCCTCACGCGGAGGCGAAAGTCCTGAAAAAGGCCGGGGAGTCGGCCCGGGGAGCCACTCTTTATATCAACCTGGAGCCTTGCTCCAGTTACGGCAAGACGCCCCCCTGCACCGAGGCCATCATCAGTTCCGGGGTGAGACGGGTGGTTATCGGGTGCCGCGATCGCGATCCTCTCAATCGGGATCACGCGGAAAAAATTCTCAAAAAATCCGGCATCTCGGTGGAGACGGGTGTCCTGGAAGAAGAAAGTTTTGAACTGAACCGTGATTTCTTCATCTGGACGGAGAAACGCCGCCCCTATACCACTTTAAAGCTGGCTCTCTCTCTTGATGGGAAGATCGCCGACCGCCGGGGAAGATCGCGGTGGATCAGCTCTCTCCCGAGTCGGAGATATGTTCACTATCTCAGAAGCCTTTCCGACGCGATCATGGTCGGATTGAATACCGTCATCGCCGATGACCCACTTCTGACCGTCCGGATGGGTTACCGCAACCCGGGCCTGAAGAGGGTGGTCCTGGACAGCAGAGGGGATGCTCCCCCCACGGCCCGCCTCTTTCGGGGGAGAGGGGCGAGCAATACCATTTTGGCGATGACTTCTCTGGCCCCACCGGATAAGCTGAAGAAGATAACCGAGGGCGGCGCCGCCTGCCTGAAAGTCCCGGCCCGAAAGGGACGGGTGAGTTTGAAAGTCCTCTTCCGGAGACTGGCGGAGCAGGGGGTGATGAGGCTGCTGGTGGAGGGGGGGGGAGAGACCGCTGCTGCCGTTCTGGAAGAAGGGCTGGTGGATGAGGTCCATCTCTTTATCGCCCCGATCATCATCGGCGGACGGAAGTCTCCTCCCGCCGTGGGAGGACTGGGAGTAAAGAGCGTAAAGGATGCCTATTGTTTATCCGGGATGGACGTCAATCGTCTGGGAAATGACATCCATGTTTTCGGCTATATCAAGAGAGGTTAGAGATGTTCACCGGAATAATACAGGATCTGGGAGAACTTATCAGTCTGAGAGACGGCAAGCTGGTGATTAACGTCGGAAAGTCGGCTTCGGCCCGCCGTCCCGGCGAGAGTCTGGCGGTAAGCGGAGTCTGTCTGACCATCGTTGAGGTCTCCCCGCCGCGTTTGACCATGGATATCCTGGAAGAGACACTCCGCCGGACCAATCTGGGCGAATTGAAGCCGGGCGACGCGGTAAACCTGGAGCCGGCTCTGAAATTGGATGAGGAACTGGGAGGTCATTTCGTCACCGGCCACATTGATGGGCGAGGAGAGTTAATCTCCCGGCGAAAAAACGGGCACGATTGGATCATGAAGATCGCGCTTCCCGCGGAGCTGAAAGCATACGTGGTTGAGAAAGGTTCCATCGCTCTGGAAGGAGTAAGCTTGACGATCGCGGAGATATCGGAGAACGTAATATCGGTCCATATTATCCCTTATACTTTATCCCACACCAACCTGGGAGAGAAACCGGAGGGCTCCCGCCTGAACGTGGAGACAGATCTGCTGGGGAAGTACGTGGTGCGTTACCTGGAGAAGACGAACGCCCCCGCCCGCCCTCTGGATAAAACGTTTCTAGAAGAAACGGGAATTATATAGATGGGGAATGGGGAATGGGGAATAGGCAGTATTATCATTGACAGTTTTGAAATAATCCGGGATAAAGGTTTCGTGAATATGAGCCATGCTGGTAACTTTCTCAGAAAAATTTAAAGGGGGTGTATATACGTGCCAAAAGTCGTATTAAAATCAAACGAGCCGGTCGACCGGGCCCTGCGGAGACTTAAGAAAAAGATGGATAAAGAGGGAATTATCAAACAGCTTAAAAAACATCGCCACTACGAGAAACCCAGCGATAGAAAACGGAGAATAAAGAAGAGGACCAGACCAAGTTTCTGAGTCCCCCCTTGATCAAAATAAGGGAAACATAATCGTTCTTCATGAGTAAATTATCTGAGAGCCCGTTACTCGGATGGGCTCCTGACCAATGACCCGCATTATCCGTGAGAATGAATAATCTTCCCGGGTAAGGCGGGTTCGTTGTATACGATTTATGTTCTCAATCTCGACAGTCTGGAATGCCTGGCGTCATCGAAAAGCCTCCTCCCTGGTCGAAGAACTGGAAGGTCTTGGCTTCCATCATCTGGAGTTGAGTTTCGGCTTGCCGGCGGAGATGGTGAGGGATATAGGGGAGATGGTGAGAGAGGGGCGGATCAAAGTTACGAGCCTCCATAATTATTGTCCCGCCCCTGTCCTCCGGAAAGGCAAGACTCTCTCTCATGCTGTTCTCCCATTGTCGAATCCGGACGAGGAAGAGAGAAGATGGGCGGTGCGGCAGACCATGGGTACGATCTCCGCCGCTCAAGAAGTGGGGGCTTCAGCCGTTGTTCTGCATCTGGGGAAGGTCCCCATCCACCCGATCAGTCCGAAGCTGATGGTTATGGCGGAGAACGGGGAAACGGGGACCGGGAGATATCACCGGCTCAAGATGAAGCTGTGGAGAAGGAGGGAGGCTAAAAAAGGGCTTTACCTGGAACAGGCCGCCCGAAGCCTCCGGGAGTTGGCCCGGAAAGCTGAGGAACTGGGAGTCCGGTTGGGGATAGAGAACCGCTACTACCCCGAGGAGATACCTTCCCTGGAAGAGATCGGCTGGTTTCTCGAGTGGGCCGATTCCCCGGCGGTCGGTTACTGGCACGATCTGGGCCATGCGGCGGTTAAGGAGAATATCGGCTGGGAGCACCATGAAGAGTATTTAAAGAGATATGGCCCGAACCTCATCGGGGTACACATCCATGATGTCACCATTACCCGGGACCATAAAGCTCCGCTTCAGGGAGAGCTTGATTTCACCCGGTTTACCGAATACCTGAGAGATGATCTGTTAAAAGTTTTTGAATTACACGCCAATGCCACGGCGGACGAAATAAAGAACAGCCTGGACTATCTTTCCCGCCTGACCGGGGACTCCGGGTAAAATTTTGAATCGCTCAATTTAGGTATTAATCTATAATAGATATCATCATGAAAATCCTGATTACAGGCGGCGCCGGATTCATCGGCTGCAACGCGGCGGCAAGATTTATTCAGAGAGGTGATGAGGTAACCGTTCTGGATAATCTCTCCCGTCCCGGAACCGGGATAAATCTTCAATGGCTCGGATCCATTGGAAAATTTAAGTTCATTGACGCGGATATAAGAGATTATTCATCTTTAAATGAAATTTTTTCTGATCCCCGCAATTCGACTGATGATGGTCGAGAATCGGAACGCCCCGGAAAAAATTATGATGTAATTCTGCATCTGGCCGCTCAAGTAGCGGTAACTACTTCGGTCGAAAACCCTCGAGATGATCTGGAGATAAACGTGCTCGGCACCTTTAATCTCCTGGAGGCGATAAGGAGATCAGGGCAAGACCCGATCTTCATATTTGCCTCCACCAATAAGGTATATGGAAACCTGGAAAATCTTGATCTGATCGAGGGGGAGAAGAGATACAGCTTTAAAGATGCTCCTGATGGAGTAAGCGAGGAGGAAGCGCTTGATTTTCACTCTCCCTATGGTTGTTCAAAAGGATCGGCTGACCAGTATGTGAGAGATTATTTTAGGATGTATGGGCTTAGAACAGTGGTCTTACGTCAATCTTGCATCTACGGCCCGCGCCAGTTCGGGATTGAAGACCAGGGCTGGGTTGCCTGGTTCATTATCGCTCTTCTGCTGGGAAAGCCGTTGACTATTTACGGCAATGGAAAACAGGTTCGCGATATTCTTTATATCGATGACCTGTTGAACTGCTTTGATCAAACGATCGAGAATATAGAGACCGCGAAAGGGCGGATCTATAATATCGGGGGTGGTCTGGAAAACCGGATCTCACTCCTCGAATTCCTGGATCTGCTCTCGGATTTAACCGGCCGGAAGATAACCCCCGCCTTTGCCGGGTGGCGCCCCGGCGATCAACCGACCTATGTCAGCGATATCACCAAAGCTGAGAAAGAACTAGGTTGGAAACCTCGGACGGGATACCGGGAGGGGATAGAGAGGCTTTATGATTGGGTGGGGGAAAATAAAAATGTCATTCAAAGCGTGATTAATGGAGAAATCTGATGGATAAACTATCCGAACTGGAGAGCAAAAGCATTTACATCATCAGGGAGGCCTACTACCAATTCAAGGATATCGCCGTTCTCTGGTCGATCGGAAAGGACTCCACCACCCTGATGTGGCTTTGCCGAAAAGCGTTCTTCGGTACTCTCCCTTTCCCGGCTATGCATATCGATACCAGCTACAAGTTTCCGCAGATGTACCGATTCCGCGATAAGTACGCGAAGAAATGGGGGTTGAAGTTATTGATCGCGCGTAATGAAGAAGCGCTGGCGGCCGGGATGGGCCCGGACCAGGGCGAGAAGCTGGCCTGCTGCAACGCATTGAAGACAGACGCCCTGAAACAGGCGATCGACAGATGGCACTTCAAGGCGCTCCTTCTGGGAATCAGAAGAGATGAGCACGGGATCCGGGCCAAGGAGAGATATTTCTCTCCCCGGGATCAGAGCTTTAAGTGGGACTATGAGAACCAGCCCCCCGAACTCTGGGATCAGTACAAGTCGCGGGCGGAAGATGAAGAACACATCCGGGTTCACCCCTTGCTCCACTGGACCGAGCTGGATATCTGGACTTACATCAAGCGGGAGAATATCCCCATTACCGAGCTTTACTTTGCCCAGGACGGGAAGAGATACCGTAGTATCGGTTGCGCTCCCTGTTGCGCCCCCGTTCCCTCCACGGCGGATACTATTGACAAAGTAATCGAGGAGCTGAAGACCACAACAACCTCGGAACGGGCCGGGCGCGCTCAGGATAAGGAATCCGTCACCACCATGCAGAAACTCCGCGCTCTGGGATATATGTAATTAGGAGAGATAATATGGATAAACTGGCATTTGTGATGGTCGGGCATGTGGATCACGGGAAATCGACTTTAATCGGGCGTCTCCTCTACGATACCGGGTCGCTCCCCCCGGATAAGCTGGAAGAGATCAAGCTAGCCTCGCGAGAACAGGGGAAGGACGTGGAGTTCGCCTACGTGATGGACCACCTGGAAGAAGAAAGGAGCCGGAACATTACTATCGATACCGCCCAGACCTTCTTCCGGACAAAGCGTCGGGAATACGTGATTATCGACGCCCCGGGGCATAAGGAGTTCCTGAAGAACATGATCACCGGCGCCTCCCAGGCGGAAGCCGCCGTCCTGATCGTGGACGCGGATGAAGGAATTCAGGAGCAGACTCAACGGCATGCCGTTATTATCAGCCTGCTGGGATTGGATCAGGTGATCGTGGTGGCAAACAAGATGGATCTTATAAATTTTTCTGAAGAAAGATTTATGGACCTGACGGCGAAACTGGAAGTTTTTTTAAAGAAGATCGACATCCATCCAACCTTTGTAATTCCCATCTCCGCCAAGAAAGGGGACAACGTATCAAATAAGTCCGGGAAAATGCCCTGGTATGACGGGGTTACATTCCTTCAGGCCCTTGACTCATTCAAAAACCTGCCGTCTTCGGTTGAGAAGCCGTTCCGGTTTCCAGTTCAGGATGCTTATGAAGTCGGGGAGAAGAAGATCCTGGTGGGCAGAGTCGAGGCCGGGAAGGTGCGTCTCGGAGACGAGATCGTATTTCTGCCCTCCCAACAGGGCGCCCGGATTAAGACCATCGAGGTATTTTTAGATGATGGAAGGCGGACGGCGGAAGCGGGGGAATCAATCGGCCTGACGATCGAACCCGACGAAGATATCAAGCGCGGCGAGGTGGCGTCTCGGCCGGCAGATACCCCGCCGGTCAGTAATCGATTCAAAGCCAGTATCTTCTGGATGTCTCCTCAACCACTTGACATAAATGAGAAGCTGTTATTCCGATGCGCCACGGAAGAAGCCCCAGCTAAAATAGAGAAGATTGAGGAACGGATCGACTCCTCCACTCTGGAAGTTCTGGAAGAAGACGCTTCCAAGCTCGAGGATACCGAGGTTGGTGAAGTGATCATCTCTACGGAAAACCCCGTGGTTGTGGAATCGTTTTATAAGACCAGGGAACTTGGACGTTTCGTCATCGTCCGGAATAACGATGTCGTCGCCGGCGGAATCATCGCCCACGCGATAATCGGTCAATAGTCAATATGAAAAAAGTACTGGTAATCGGCTTGGATGGCTTTCCCTATACTCTGGCCGTCCGTTTGATGGAGGCGGGAGTTATGCCCAACTTCAAATCTCGTTTGGAAGCTGGCTCCTTCGTCCAGATGGATTCCATCTATCCCACGGTCTCAAATGTTGCCTGGACCTGCTACCAAACCGGTAAGAATCCCGGAAAATTCGGGGTCTATGGTTTCGCTGAACTGACCCGTGATCTTGAACTCTATATCCCGAACTCAACCAACTGCCGATCGAAGACCATCCAGGAAATTATCTCCGAGCAGGGGAAGCGGGTTATATCGCTGGGCGTTCCGGGAACTTATCCTCCCCGGCCAGTAGATGGAATCACGGTGGGCGGTTTTCTCAGTCCTTCGCTGGAAAAAGCGGTCTATCCTCAGTCGATCCTGCCCGATCTTGAGCGGACCGGCTACATGATAGATATCAACCCGATGAAAGCCCGTGAGTCCCTGGATTTTTTCAAGGCGGAGAACCGGAAAGTCTTTGAGGGGCGGGTAAAGACATTATTCGATCTCTGGGATTCCGAAGAATGGGATCTCTTCACCGTCCACTTCATGGATACCGACCGGATGGGACACTTCATGTTTAAATTTCTGGATCCGGAAGAATCCGACGGTTTAAACCATGATTACTATATGAATTTCCTCCGCCGGATCGATGACTTTATCGGACAGGTAGCTCAAAAATTAACCGAAGAGATAGAGTTGATTATAATGTCGGATCATGGATTCTGCCGGATTCGAAAAGAGGTCCAGTTGAACCGGTGGCTCCAGGACCGGGGTTATCTGGTCTTCTCCCGCCCCCCGGCCCATGACCTTGATTTCGAAGCCATCTCCCCCGAATCAAGAGCGTTTTCACTTGTCCCCGGAAGAATCTATATCCTCAAAGAAAATTATTGGAAGAATGGAGGGGTGAAAGATCAGGATTATGAACGGGTGCGGGAAAAGATCATGAATGATCTTAAAAATTTACTGGAAGATGGGAGATCCGTCTGCAAACAAATCTTTAAGAAAGAAGAAGTGTTGTCCGGTCCATATCTCGACTCGGCCCCGGACATAATCGTCGATCCTAATGATGGCTACGACTTAAAAGCCGGATTGAAGAAAGACTCTATCTTCGAGACCGGTCCGCTCAGCGGCATGCACACATATTATGACGCCATGTTGTATCTTCCAGGCGATTCCCCGATCACCAAACGTCCCGTGGTCTACGATCTCCCCGCCACTATCCTCGATATTCTGGATCTACCGATACCGGATGATTTCGATGGCAAGCCCATTTTTACCTTGTCACCGGGATATCCCCCGAACTCCCGTAATAAACCCTGGTAGTCCCTTTTACCGCCCACAGCCCTGAGCTATCACGGAAGATGCCGATGTCATCCCGGGAGTTTCCGGTGTAATCGGCTGGTAACGGTTGATCAAAAGAACTCCCAAAGTATGCTCTTGTCACTCCCCGGATCGCCCAGAGTCCGGAAGAGGAACGAAAGATTCCCGGAGTCCAGGTCCCACTTCCATCGTAGTCTCCGGGAACGGCCTCATCGGTTGAGCCGCCGAAGTATATCCGGCTGAGTCCCTTAATCGCCCAGAGACCGGAACTCCCCCGGAAGAGGGCGATATCCTTCGTCCCGTCCCCGTCGTAGTATCCGGGAACAGGGGTATCCCCGGAGCCCCCGAAATAAACGCGGGTTACTCCCCGGAAAGCCCAGAGACCGCTGGTATTCCGGAAGATCCCAGCGTCGCACAGCCCGTCACCATTATAATCACCCGGTACGGGGATGTCGGGAGAAGAGCCGAAGTAAATCCTGGTCACCCCTCTGACTCCCCACAGGCCGGAACTCCCCCGGAAGATGCCGATATCCGTGGCTCCGTTGCCGCTGTAATCACCGGGGACCGGTAGATCTGAGAAAGAGCCGAAGTAGACTCGCGTTATTCCTCTTACCGACCAGAGGCCCGAGGTCTCCCGAAAGATGGCGATGTCGGATGTTCCGTCGCCATTATAGTCGTAGATCCAGAGAGGAGCCGCCGGTGTCGGAGGGACCGGTGTAGGGGTCGGCCCGATGGCATCAAGTCGAAGAACCGTTACTCCGTAGTGCTGCAGATATACCCATACGCTACCGGTCCAGTAGGGGTAAGTTCCACCCCAGGTCATCGAGTGATCGCTGTGATCCCAGGTGTCATGTATGTAGATAAGCGACCCGGAGGTATCGTACCCGAAACCCAGCATGGTGTGACCCTCAACCTGGATGAGGACGGGACGGCCGGCATCGATCTCCGACTGAAAATTAAAGAAAGTAAACCCCAGGTTAGAATCTGAGCCCTGGCCCTTGATATACTGATTAAAATTACCATGATAGGGTACGGTATAACCCCGCGACTCGACAAAGAGACGCGCACCGTGACAACCATCTCGTCTGCCAGGTTCACACCCGGAATAATCATAGAAGGGATTGCCGCTAGGATAATTGAAGAACGTAGTCGAGCCGTCTACGTTTTGCCAGTTTTGGTACTGGTTAGTTCCCATGAAATCAGCAGTGCAGTCAGCGTAAGCGTGCTCCGTCCAATTGCCAAGGTAGGGATCTATGGTACTTCCATAATCGTACCAGTAGTCCTCCACATGTCCCCTGGCACTCAATCCATCGTATCCCTGGTGGGTCGCGCTTAAAGGACACTCACCCGAACCCCAGATAACGTTGTTCATAGGACAGACACCGCCATCCGCCGGGCCGGCGTACATGTTAGAATATCCGGTACGGTCATAATAACCCGCCAACATGGCGGCGGAGGTGGCCGAACATCCGTAACACCAGTCGAAGGCGGGAACATTGGAGAGGGTATTGATTCCTAAAGCGAGATCAGGCTCGGGGATCTGGGCTTTTGCCGCTCGGAAATCCTTGGGAGGACGTCCCGGTACAATAATCTCATCGATCTGTTTCCCATCCTCCCAGAATGTTCTTACCAGATATGGGTTTCTCGCCCTTCTATTATAGACAGTATCGTCAGCTATTGCCTGAGCCATGAAGATAGCCCCGATTAAGAAGCCGGCGATCATACTGATTTTCTTCTTTGATAATAGTGTCATTTTTCTCTCCTTTGTTATAAGTTTTTCTCCGATAGTTTCTTAATCAAGCCGATGAATTCATCTTCAGAACGAGTGTATTTTTCAATATCGTCGGCGAACTTGAAATATAATGTCTTAATGCCCCCTGCCTGGATGAGAAACTCACAGAAGTATTCATCATAAGTTCCGGATCCTAATGGTCGATATTTATCCTTTCCCTCGATTACTTTGAGGAGGACGATAATTCGGTCTCCTTCTTTATATTTGCCGTGATAAGGACGCGGCCCGGCGCTGGTGGAAACAATCTGCCCTCGTGAGATTTTATTCTTCGAGGAAGTTAAATCTTTGACTATTGAATCGAAACCGGGATAGGATTCTTGAATATGAATATTTTCACCTGAGACGTCACCTTTTAATAGATCTCCAATCTTTAAAGTAACTTCTACTGTTATCTCTCTCCCTGTTTTAGCTGCTTCTTCGGTCTCTGTCACCTGGACTACCTTCCCGACAACAATTATATCCGCTTTCCCGGTAAGCGCTTGAAACCCCGGAGAATCCAGAGGCGCGGGAGGTGGCTGCATGGTATATCCCGGATTTGAAAAGAATAGCGCTAATCCTATGCTCAAAACCATCTCTGTTAATTTCATCTTCACTCTTATAATTTACCTTTATTATTAATAATATAACTCTTTTTCCGTCCTTCCGCAAGGTGGGAATCTATCTATTTCCTCTTTAAAAATTTTTATATATTTTAAAAAGGGACCGGAGGTGTACAATCAATCTCAACTCGACTAAAAATAATTGACGCAAAGAAACATGAGATAAGACAAGAAAAGGGAACAGTCCGTGCATATGTGCAATTTTTGCTTCAGTTTAATTCTTAGGCAGCAAAAATTATAGCTTCGACGCAGTCTGAGCCACTATAATATTCCGAAGGAAAATTTTAAAATGCTGGCCAAAGTTTTATCCGCGGGGCTTCTGGGTGTAGACGCCTACCCGATCGAGATCGAGGTGGATGTGAGCCCGGGTTTGCCGGCTGTGGTGGTGGTGGGCCTCCCGGACGCGGCGGTAAAAGAGAGCCGGGACCGGGTCCGCACCGCGCTCAACAACTCGGGGTTCGAGTACCCCGACGACAAGATCACGGTCAACCTGGCGCCCGCGGACATTAAGAAAGAGGGGCCGAGCTTCGACCTCCCGATCGCACTGGGGGTCCTGGTTGCCTCGGGCCAGATGCCGTCCCGGGGACTTGCTTCTCATGTTATCCTGGGGGAGCTGTCTCTCAACGGCCAGGTTCGCACCGTCAAGGGTGTGCTCTCAATCGCTATGTGGGCGAGGAAGATGGGGGTCAAGTCGCTGCTGGTCCCGGTGGGGAACGTTCGGGAGGCGGCCATCGCGCGGGGCCTGGAAGCCCGGCCGGTGAGGAACCTGTCCGAAGCGGTGAAATACCTCGCCGGCGAGGAGGATATCCCCCCGGTCCGGGTAGATCTTGATCAGGTCTTTCAGGACTCCGGCCGGTACAGTCTGGACTTTGCCGACGTGAAGGGGCAGCAGGACGTCAAGCGCTCGATCGAAGTGGCGGTCGCGGGCGCCCACAACCTGATCATGATCGGCCCCCCCGGGGCCGGGAAGTCGATGCTGGCCAAACGGATCCCCACGATCCTGCCGGTGATGGGTCTGGAAGAGGCGCTGGAGACCACCCGGATCCACAGCAGCGTGGGGCTGCTCCAGAAGGGGGAGGCGCTAATCGCCACCCGCCCGGTGCGAAGCCCACATCATACGATCTCGGATATCGCGTTGATCGGCGGGGGGTCGAAGATCAGGCCGGGAGAGGTTAGTCTCGCCCACAACGGCGTTCTCTTCCTGGATGAGCTCCCCGAGTTCCACCGGAATGTCCTGGAGGTGCTCCGTCAACCCCTGGAGAACGGGGAGGTGACGATCTCGCGGGCGGCCGGTTCGCTCACCTTTCCTTCCCGTTTTATGCTGGTAGCGGCGATGAATCCCTGTCCCTGCGGTTATTACACCGATCCCCGGCGGGAGTGCCGATGCACCCCAGGACAGATCCAGAAGTATATGGCCAAGATCTCCGGTCCACTCCTGGACCGGATTGACATTCACGTGGAAGTGGGGCCGGTTGACTACCACGACCTCTCGAAGGGGGAGTCGGGAGAGAACTCGGAATCGATTCGCCAGAGGGTGGGGGAGGCCCGAGCCCTTCAGCGGGAGCGTTTCCGGGGGAGCGGCATTTACTGCAACGCCGATATGGAATCGTCTCTTCTCAGGAAGTTCTGCGGATTGAGCCGGGCAGGAAAGGAACTCCTGGAGATGGCGATGAGCGAGATGGGGCTCTCCGCCCGGGCGTATGACCGGATCCTCAAGGTCTCCCGTACCATCGCCGACCTAGCGGGGGAGGAGGAGATCCGGCCGCCTCACCTCTCCGAAGCTATCCAGTACCGGGTGCTGGACCGGAAACTCTGGTTATAAATAATCAGGTTCAGGGGTTCACGGTTCAAGGGTTCACGGTTAGAGGGTGATGAAGATTGAATCCCGCCACAGCGGGACTGCCGTTCGCGGATTCATTAACTATCTCAAGATATATGAAGCGCGCAAGGCAATAAACCGTGAACCGTGAACGGTGAACCGGATAACCTGAGTAGTTACATGTTTTGAAGATATCGCATTATCATAAGAATTATTTAAAACTTAAGAGGAAGAAATAATATGAATAAGATGGTTCTATTGTTGGTGTTGGCCTGGGGCGGAGCATTCATATCTTTAGGACTTGTTCAGGGAACGGAGGGGGAAGCGGGGCCCCAGGAATTGAATCGAAAGGCGTATTTCCTGGTTCGGGAGGCGAAGAAGGCGATCTTTCAAAAGGAAGAACGGAAGGCCTACGACCGGTATATCGAGGCGGAGGACGTCTATAAGATGATCGCCGAGCGGTTCCCCGATTGGCAGGCGCCCGCGATCCGGACCAAGATCGAAGAGTGTAAAGAACAGTCCGAGACGATCGGCAGGAAGATATTTAAGCTCCCGAAGGGCTATGTCGAGATCCGGCCCGGAATGACCCGGGAGGGGAAACGGTATGACGATGGGAGCGTAATTGCGCCCAAGGTCAAGAAAATCGGCGACAATCAATATGAAGTCGAGAAGTTCACGGTAACGCTGGTCCGGGCAGGACCATTGCTGGGGGCCTCCTGCACCGGACCGGATTACACCTACCGGGGCAGAAAGCATGGTTTTGCCTGCAAGCATATCTGGGCGGTGATCCACAAGGAGAACCTGCTGAGGAAATAATTTAATCGCATAGGAAATTGTATTTTACTGTATCGGAATTTCAATAAAACTATTGAATAGGTAACATTTTATAGGGATTAAGGTGAACCAATCCCTATTCCCTAATCCCTATTCCCCAAATTAGCGCCGAAGGCGCTAATTAATAAGAAATGAGTAGAATCAGATTATTACCGGAGGCGGTGGTCAATAAGATCGCCGCCGGAGAAGTGGTGGAGCGCCCGGCTTCCGTGGTCAAGGAATTGATAGAGAACGCCCTGGACGCGGGGGCGAAGTCCCTCCGGGTGGTCGTCAAAGGAGGGGGGAGGAAGGAGATCAGAGTGGAGGATGACGGGTGCGGGATGGAACGGGACGACCTGCTGCTGGCCTTTGAGCGGCATTCGACCAGCAAACTGGCCAATTTCTCCGACCTGGAGGATCTCTCCACCCTCGGCTTTCGGGGGGAAGCCCTTCCCAGCATAGCCGGGGTCTCGGAGATCCGGATAACTTCCCGTCCGGGGGAATCCCTGGCCGCGACCCGGATCTATATCTCCGCCGGCCGAATCCGGGATGTCTCCGAGGTCGGCGCCCCCATCGGAACGACGGTGGAAATAAGGAGGCTCTTCTTCAATACGCCCGCCCGACTGAAGTTTTTAAAGACGGACCGAACCGAGATGGGGCATATTACCGCCGAAGTGACCGCGCACGCCCTGGCCTCTCCGGATGTCGCCTTCAGATTTGAGAGGGACCGTGAGACGGTCTTTGATCTCCCGGCCGTATCGTCGCTCCGGGAACGGTTGGGGGATCTCTGGGGAGGCGACCTTTCGGCCCGCCTGATCCCTCTGGAAGAAGTTGAGGAAGAAACCAGGTTGAGCGGTTTTATTGTTCCACCCGATCTGGCCGGGGTTGTTCGGAAGGGGCTCTCCATCTTCGTAAACCACCGTCCGGTCCGGGACCGGTTGATCTTCCGCGCGGTATTGGAGGGATATGCTCCACAGCTTCCGGCCCGTCGTTCTCCGGCGGGGGTGATTTTTATCGACCTGGGAGGCCGGTCGGTGGATGTGAACATTCATCCGGCCAAGCGGGAAGTAAAGTTTGCCCATCCCGCATCGATCCGGAACCTGGTGATCCGGACGGTTCGGAACGCCCTGCAGAACACCGGCCCGGCCGGTTGGTTATATGACAAACGACGGGTCGACCCGGCCCGCGGGGTGGGGGAGTTGGTGGACGCGGCGTCTTATGATATTTCGCTTGCTGAACTCCCGGCTTCTTCCCCTCTGGCGGAGATCTCGCGGCCGGAAGAAGGATCGGACGTTACCCCGGGTCCGTCTCGATATCATATTCTGGGGCAGGCCGCCAACCGTTATGTACTGGCCCAGTCTCCGGAGGGGATCATCGTCATCGATCAGCACGCGGCCCATGAACGGATTGTCTATGAGCGGCTCCAGCGCGCGTTTAAGAGAGAGAAGATAGAGCTGCAGCCTCTGCTTTCGCCGATCAATCTCGATCTGGATCCGCCGCGGGCCGCCCGGCTTCTGGAGAAGATCCCGCTCCTGCGGGAGCTCGGTATCGAGATCGAACCGTTCGGCAGCGACTCCTTCATCATCACTGTATTGCCGGCGATTCTTTCGGATTGGAACCGGGAGGAGCTGGTCCTAGACGTAATCGCCGATCTGGAAGAGGAGGGCAGAGAGCCGACCGATCCCCGGGAGGAGATTATCATCCGGATGTCCTGTCTGGCCGCGGTCAAAGCTCGCGACCGGCTGGCCCCGGTTGAGCTGGATAAGCTGGTTGAGGAACTCTTCGCCTGTCGGGACCCCTACCGCTGCCCTCATGGCCGCCCCACCTTTCTTACCTATTCCTGGGAAGACCTGGAGCGGAAGTTCGGGAGGCGGTAAACAGATCAGGTGCAGATAAATCACAAAGATAAATTCAAAGAGACAATTGTTGTCCTGGGCCCTACCGCGGTAGGGAAGACAGCGGTCTCGGTGCTTCTGGCGGAACGGATCGGGGGGGAGATAATCTCCGCCGACGCTTTCCAGGTGTACCGGGGAATGAAGATCGCGACCGCCCAGCCGGGAAAATCCGAACTCTCCCGCGTCCCCCATCACCTGATCGACATCCTTGATATCTCCGAGCAATACAGCGCGGCCCGCTTTCGGGAACTGGCGATCCCCCTGATCGGTGAGATCAGGAGCCGAGCCGTAATCCCCCTGGTAGTGGGAGGATCGGGGCTCTATCTCAAAGCCCTGGTGGACGGTCTCTTCGACTCACCCCCCGCCGACCCGGTCTTCCGCGCCACCCTTCGTGAGAAAGAGAGAGAGAACGGCCCCGGTTATCTTTACGGCCTTCTCTCCGAGCGCGATCCAATATCAGCCCAACGCATCCACAAGAATAACCTGAAGAGGATCATCCGGGCCCTGGAGGTGCTGGAGTTGACCGGCATCCCCATCTCCCGGTGGCAAAGTCAGTGGGGAGATAAGTCCAGTCACCAGTCACCAGTCACCAGTCACTATCTAATCTTTGGCTTGCGAAGAGAACGAGAGGACCTCTATAACCGGATCAACCGAAGGGCCGAAGAGATGTTCGATCATGGTCTGGTTGAGGAGACGGAGGAACTTTTACGGAGGGGACTCAAGTCCAACCGGGTCGCCTGGCAGGCGCTGGGTTATAAAGAGGTGGAAGGCTATCTGAGGGGAGAATATTCTCGCCCGGCGTCCATCCGCAAGCTGGCCGCCGACACCCGGCATTTCGCCAAAAGACAGATGACCTGGTGGAGGAGGGAGAAGCGGATTCACTGGATCGATCTCGAAGCTGATGACGAACCGGAAGTCGCGGTTGAGAAGATTACAAGATTATTTTTTTTGGAAGAAAAAAAATAAAATGATAGAGGTTAAAGAGAATTCGGAACCCCGGGAGAGGGCGCTCCTGGTGGGGATTGAGTTCAAACGGAACGATCGCTGGGAGATCGAGGATCTTCTGGCCGAACTATCTCAACTGGCCGCGACCGCCGGGCTGGAGGTGGTCGGCATGAATATCTCACGCCGATCAAAACCTCATCCCGCTACTTATATCGGGACGGGGAAGGCAAGAGAGATCGCCGATCGATGCCGGCAGGATGGGGTCTCGCTCCTCATATTTAATGGAGACCTTTCTCCCGCCCAGACCCGCAACCTCCAGGACGTAAGCGGGGTGAGGGTACTCGACCGAACCGAGCTGATCCTGGAGATCTTCGTCCAACGGGCCCGGACCCGGGAGGCCCGGCTCCAGATCGAACTGGCGCAGCTTCAGTATCTCCTGCCCCGGCTGACCGGTGCCTGGACCCACCTCTCCCGTCAGAAAGGGGGCGTGAAAGGAACCCGGGACGCGGGTGAGAAGCAGATCGAGATTGACCGGAGGAAGACCCGGACCCGGATTCAACACCTGAACAAAGAGATCGCAAAGGTCCGGCGCCACCGCGAGGCGCAGAGAAAACAACGCCGCCGGGCGGGGATCCCCCTCGTCTCCATCATCGGATATACTAACTCCGGAAAGTCTACTCTTCTCAACACTCTGACCGCGGCGGCAGCGCCAACGGAAGACAAGCTGTTTGCCACACTCGACCCGATCATCCGGAAGGCGGTCCTCCCGTCCGGAAGAGCCGTTCTCTTCAGTGATACGGTCGGATTTATCCGCCAGCTCCCCCATCACCTGATCGACGCCTTTCGGGCGACCCTGGAGGAGGTCGGTGAAGCCGATCTCCTTCTCGAGGTCCTGGATCTCTCCCATCGGATGGTCTGGGAACGGAAGCGGTCGGTAGAGGTGGTCTTAAAGGAGCTCTCGGCCGATGAGAAACCGATGGTCGTTGTTCTGAACAAGATAGATCTGGTTGAAGATGAATTTCTGCTGGGCGAGGCAAGGGGCCGCATCGACGGCGGAGTCCCGATCTCAGCTCTGCGAAAGACCGGCCTGGAAGATCTTTTAAAAGCCCTCGACGAAAAGTTGGCCGGCCTGCGCCGATCACATCGGCTGCTGATCCCTCAGAACCGCCCGGATCTGGTCGCCCGCCTCCACCGGGACGGCCGGGTCGTCAAGATCGATTATCACAAGAAAGACGTATATGTGGAAGTAATGATCGAAGACCGTTTCCTGGAGGATGCCCGGCAGTATCTACTTGACGGGTAAAATTAACTTGTCAAAATTATACAATCCATTATTATATCGATTATTATCAAGAGAAAATTAAAATTTTCCACCGGAAGATTTTAAGGAGGATAATATGCTACTCAATCACGTTTTGGGGATGTTTTCCTCGGATATGGGAATCGATCTTGGGACCGCCACGACCCTGGTCTTTGTCAAGGGGCGCGGCATCGTACTCAATGAACCGTCTGTGGTGGCCATCCAGAAAGGGACCAACAACGTTCTGGCGGTGGGTGAAGAGGCGAAGAATATGCTGGGGAGAACCCCGGGCAGCATTGTCGCCATCCGCCCCCTGAAAGACGGGGTAATCGCCGATTTCGAGATCACGGAGAGCATGCTCCGTTATTTTATTACCAAAGTACACAACCGCAAGGCCCTGGTTCGGCCCCGGGTTGTGGTGGCGATCCCTTCCGGGATCACCGAGGTCGAGAAGAGGGCGGTGAAGGACTCCGCGGAGCATGCCGGCGCCCGCGAAGTCTACCTGATTGAAGAACCGATGGCAGCCGCGATCGGAGTCGGCCTTCCGGTCCAGGAAGCGGCGGGAAATATGATTGTTGATGTCGGGGGTGGGACTTCCGAGGTGGCTATTATCTCACTGGCCGGAATCGTCTTCAGCCGCTCCGTTCGGGTGGGTGGTGATGAACTTGATGAAGCCATCATCCAGTATTTAAAACGAACTTATAATCTGCTGATCGGCCCCCGGATGGCCGAGATGATCAAGATCAATATCGGTTCCTGCTACCCACTGGAAGAGGAACTCACCATGGAAGTAAAGGGGCGTGACCTGGTGGCCGGCCTCCCCAAGACCATGACCATCAACTCCGAGGAAGTCCGAGAGGCAATAGCGGAACCGATGTCAACGATCATCGAAGCGGTGAGAATCAGTCTGGAACGGTGTCCTCCCGAGTTGTCCGCCGACCTGGTGGATCGGGGCATGATCCTGGCCGGCGGAGGATCGCTTCTCCGGGGGCTTGATAAGCTGCTGGGCGAGGAAACGGGGTTGCCGGTCAATGTGGCGGACGAACCGATTGAGTCGGTGGTGCTGGGGACGGGGAAGGTGCTCCAGGAGCTCCGTTTCTTGAAGAGGATCGTGGTTACCGAAAAGTCGGGCTTCTAATCAGGTCTGGATATTATGAGGAGGATTATCGTAGGGGCGGTGGTTGGTCTCGCTTTTATTGTCCTCCTCAGTCTGTCCCCTTCGCTTTCTTCCTCCTTGAAGATCAAACTGGCTGATCTGTTCTCTCCTCTTCAGACTATCGCCGGAAACGCGTTTGCGCCGGTGGGGATCGTGGTAAAGAACATCGGACGGGTCATATGGGCCGCCCGGATCAACCCCCGGCTGGAAGAACGAGTGGATTATCTTACCGGCGAGTTGGTAAGGCTCCGGGAGGTGGAGGAGGAGAATAAGGCGTTGAGGGCTCTGCTGGAATTCAAGCGGAAACAGCCCTATACCGGGGTTGTGGCGCGGGTCATCGGACGGGATCTTCATCACTGGAACCAGAGTATCCTGATCAACAAAGGTGGCGCGGACGGCGTGGTAAAGGAAGCGCCCGTGGTATCGGCGCGGGGGGTGGTGGGGAAGGTTATCGAGGTTGCCCCTCACCTGAGCCGGGTGCTCTTGATCATCGACCGGACCAGCGGGGTGGGAGGAGTGCTTCAGGGTTCCCGGCAGGCTGGAATTGTGGAGGGGGCGGGAGGAACCTGTGTGATGAAATACCTGCCGCGTCGCCTTCCGATCTCGCCCGGAAAGATTGTGCTGACCTCCGGTCTAGGGCGGATCTACCCGCCCGGTCTTCTCATCGGTACCATTACCAGTGTCTCCGAACAGGAGTTCGGGTTATTCAAGTCAGCCGACCTGGAGCCGGCTACCCATTTCGACCGCCTGGAGCAGGTCATGGTCCTGCAATAAAAATTATGAGCATCACGGTCCGGCGTCCCTTCCATCATTTTATCTCAACCCGGGGAAGGAGATGGCGCCGAAGAACCATATTATCGGCATTTCTTCTGGCATCGGTTATCATCCCGGGGGCATGGGGAGAGGCGGGATTCCTCTTTGATTTCCGTCCCGACTTGGTCTTAATAGTCGTGGTTTACTGGGCGCTGAGGAAGGGTCCGGCCTCAGGATGGTTCGTGGGGATGGCGGGGGGTGCGATGGTCGATATCTTCTCCGCCGGAAGATTGGGGCTGCATTCTCTCACGTTGGCCGCCACGGGATTGCTGGTTGCGCTCGCCAGTGCCCCACTTTACCGGGCCCATCTTACCACCCGGGTCTTCATGGTGGCCGGATCAACTCTGATCAGCAGTCTGCTCTATTATCTGCTGCTGGTTGTGTTCTCCAGTCCACCGCCCTGGTCCTATGCCTGGCGGGAAGCGATCTGGCCCTCCATCTGGCAGACCACGCTGGTCTCTCCCCTCTGGCTCTGGATGATGGACCGGGCTCTGGGCAGGGGAAGATAACAGTAAACTAAAATCTAACCACAAAGATGGGAAGAAAGATAATTGAACCGCAGAGACCCGCTGAAAGCGGGTCTCTGCGGTTCAAATAAGTTGCGAAGCTAAGTTATAAAATGAAGAAGTCGATTGACGCGCGGTTGCGGATCCTGGCTATCTTCCTGGTTATCTGGGGGGGGGTGATCGTTGCCACTCTCTGGTATATGCAGGTGGTAAAGGGGGAGAAATACCAGGAGCGGGCGGTCCGGAACCGGGTTCGTCTGGTGCGAATCTCTGCCCCTCGCGGGACTATCTTCGACCGGAACGGGGTCGTACTGGCTGACAACCGCCCCAGTTTTGACGTGGTGATCAATCCGACTGAAGTTGAAGACCGGGAGAGACTGATCGCGACCCTCAGTTCCATTCTCAACCTCTCCCCGGAGCGGTTAAACCGCCGGCTGGATACTTTTCGGGACCGCCCTTTTGAGCCGGTGCGGTTGGCGGCCGATATCGGGATTGTCGCCGCCACCATCCTGGAAGAGAAAGGCCCGGAGCTGCCCGGAGTCGATGTCCAGGTGAACCCGATCCGGAGTTATCCGTATGGAGAGGTGCCGGTTCATCTGCTCGGTTATGTCGGCCAGATCAGTCCCCGGGAGCTGGTAAAGTTGAAGGATTCAGGCTACCGCGCCCAGGACGATATCGGAAAGATGGGAGTGGAAGAAGCTTATGACCGGTATCTCCGGGGAGAGCCCGGCGCTGAACAACTACAGGTGGACGCCCGCGGGTACCGGGATAAGGTATTGAGCCACAAAGAACCCCGTCCCGGAGATGATATCTATCTGACACTGGATATTCGGGCTCAGGAGATACTGGAAGAACTGCTGGAAGAGTGGAATGGGGCGGCGGTAGCGATGGATCCCCGCAATGGAGATCTCCTGGCCCTGGTCAGTCATCCTTCCTTCGATCCCAACCTCCTGATCCGGCCGGTTTGGAAGGAAGACGCGGAGAGAGTATTTTCCGATCCGGAAGCTCCTCTTATGAACCGGGCCTTGAGTGGAGAGTATCCGCCCGGCTCTCCTTTTAAGCTGGTGATGGCACTGACCGCCCTCAGTTCCCGGGTTTCCACCCCGAAAACCACCTTTGACTGTCGGGGTGTCTTTCTTCTGGGCGAGAGTACCTTCCGTTGTTGGCTGCCGGGCGGCCATGGGGAGCTGGATCTCCAGCAAGCCATCAAGCACTCCTGCAATATATACTTTTACAACCTGGGATTGGAGGTGGGAGTGGAAAGGATCTCCAAAATGGCCCGGGCGATCGGGCTGGGAGAGAGATCCGGGCTGGAGATTAGAGGAGAAAGCGGAGGCCTTATCCCGGATCGGGCCTGGAAAAAAAAGATTATCGGGGAGTCCTGGTATACCGGGGATACGGTCAATCTCTCAATCGGGCAGGGCTATCTTCTGGTTACTCCCCTCCAGATGGCGAGCATGGGGTGTATTATCGCCAATCGAGGCACGCTCTATCAGCCGCGTATTGTGAAGAGGATGATCTCGCCGGAGGGCGAGATCATAAAAGAGTTTGAGCCGGTAATCCGGAAGAAGCTGGATGTCCCGGAAGAGATCTGGTCTGAGCTTCTCTCCGGGATGGTACGGGTGGTAAACGAAGAGCACGGCACCGGGAGAGCGGCCGCCCATCCCGTCATCACGGTGGCCGGGAAGTCCGGCACGGTGCAGGTGGGTACCCCTCCTGAATACGGGAAGCACGCCTGGTTTCTGGCTCTGGCGCCGGCGGATAATCCGGAGGTCGTGCTGGCCATCATCCTGGAAGACGCGGAATCCGGCCCCCGGGATGCCGCCCCCCTGGCGGGAGAATTCATGCGGCGTTATTTTAATGTTCTGGAATTTCAATAAAACTATTGAATAAGCAACATTTTATAGGAATTAGGTGAACCAATCCCTATTCCCTAATCCCTATTCCCCAAATTTGCGCCGAAGGCGCTAATTTATAATGAATATACTGAGAGTTCTTAAATATCTTGATTGGTTTCTGCTGGTTGGGGTGTTGTTGCTGAGTGTGATCGGGACAATGGCTGTCTACAGCGCCTCATACCAGTTGAGCGCCGCCTCAGGTATTCTTTATTTCAAGCGGCAGGTCATCTGGATGGTAGCGGGTCTTCTTCTCTTCTTAATCCTCTCCGCCGTTGATTACCGGAAGGTGGTCGCCCATGCGTATTTTTTAGCCGGGTGTACGACCTTTCTGCTGGTGGCAATCGTGATATTGGGGGAGACGCGGTTCGGTGCCCGCCGATGGATCCAGATTGGGGGCTTTACCGTTCAGCCGTCCGAGTTCGCCAAGATAACGCTGATCTTAATGCTGGCCCGCTTTCTCTCGGTTAAGGTCGACCGTCGCCGGCGTTGGTCATATATCCTCCTCCCCTGCCTGATGGCCGCAATCCCGGCTCTCCTGATCCTCAAGCAGCCGGATCTGGGGACCGCCTTGATCTTCTTGCCGGTAACTTTAGGTGTGATCTTTGTCGCCGGGGGACGGCTGAAGTATATCCTGATTATCCTCCTGATTCTGGCGTTGCTTGCCCCCGCGTTCTGGTTTTTCCTCAAGGATTATCAGAAGACCCGGCTTCTGGTCTTTATCAACCCCGATCTCGATCCCTCCGGGGCCGGCTATACTATCCTCCAATCCAAGATCGCGATCGGATCCGGAGGGATCTGGGGAAAGGGCTGGCTGGCCGGGACCCAGAATATGCTGAGTTTTCTCCCGGAACGCCAAACCGACTTCATCTTCTCGGTGGTGGCGGAAGAATGGGGTTTTGCCGGGTGTCTGCTGGTCCTGGCTATTTACGCGTTCATCTTTCTTCGCCTCTTTATAATCGGGTGGAAGTGCCGGGAGATGACCGGTAAGTTGCTGGTCGCGGGGGGGATCCTGGTCCTGGCCGGCCACGTGGGGATCAACATCGGGATGGCGGCCGGATTACTTCCGGCTACCGGATTACCGTTGCCGCTGATAAGTTACGGGGGTTCGGTGACCATAACGTTCCTGATCATTCTGGGTCTCTGCGAGAGTGTCTACGCGCATCGATACTATTATTAATAATTACGTATATTTTGAACATCCGCGAGAAACTTGAGAAAGATGTCTTGCCTTTTGTCGAGCGTCCAGCTCGCTATATCGGGGGGGAGATCAATGCCGCGGTCCGTCCGGATGTTGAGGTCAGCCTGTTGCTCAGTTACCCCGATCTCTATGAAGTTGGGATGAGTCACCACGGGCTGCATATTCTCTATGACATTGTCAACCGATTGAGCTGGGCCGGAGCGGAACGGACGTACGCCGTCTGGAAGGATATGGAAGCCGCGCTTCGGCGGCAGCGGATCCCGCTCTTCTCCCTGGAGTCCTTTCGTCCGGCCGCGGAATTCGATATCTGGGGTTTTTCTCTCCAGGTTGAACTTACCTATACCAATATCCTCACCATGCTGGATCTGGCCGGGTTGCCGCTCGCCGCGGGTGATCGTCCCTGGCCCGGTTTTCCCCTGATCCTGGGAGGGGGAGCGGGAGCCTTTAACCCGGAGCCTCTGGCGGATTTCTTTGATCTTTTTTTGATCGGAGACGGGGAAGAAGCGATCGTGGAGATCCTGGCCGCCTACCGGGAGATCGGGGCGGAGAAGAAAGAAGATCTCCTCGCGGCTCTGGTGTCGAGAGTCCCCGGCCTCTATGCCCCTTCTCTCTACCGGGTGGAGTATGATGAATCCGGTCTCTTCCGGAGGATCCTTCCGATCGATCCGCAGGCGCCGGCGCGGATAGAGAAGAGGGTGCTTCGAGAACTCGACTCTTCGCGGATTGAACGGCCCCTGATTCCCGTTACCCAGATCGTACATGACCGCGCGGTGGTGGAGATAATGAGAGGATGTAAGCGGGGGTGCCGGTTCTGCCAGGCGGGTTGGGTGGGGCGTCCGGTCCGGGAGAAGAGCGGCGAGGTTATCATCCGGCAGGTCGAAAACCTGGCGGAGGAGGGTGGATTTGAGGAAGTCTCCCTCCTCTCCCTCTCGGCCGGAGATTATCGAGAGATCGAGAGGATGCTGGAAGAACTCTCCCCGCGCCTGGCCGAACGGAAGGTGAGTCTCTCCCTGCCTTCTCTCAACGTGGCTTCCGTTAACGAGCGGATCTTGCGGGAGTTGAGACGGTTGAGAAGAAGCGGCATCACCATGGCCCCGGAGGCGGCCACCCCGCGTCTCCAGCGGGTTATCAAGAAGTTCGTTGATGCTGATTATCTCTGGGAGATCAGCGGGAAGATCAAGGAGCTGGGCTGGCGGTTGATCAAGCTGTATTTTATGATCGGTCTTCCGACCGAGACCGAAGATGATGTCACAGCTATCACGGAAGTCATCAACCGGATCTCCCGCTGGGGAGGGAACCTGAATGTGACGATATCGAATTTCGTCCCCAAGGCGGCCACCCCTTTCCAGTGGTCTCCGATGGAAGAAGCCGGATCGGTCATCAGAAAGAAGGGTATCCTCAGACGTCTGGTCCCTTCCCGGAGGGTTAGATTGAAGTTTCATCCGGTGGAGTTGAGCCGGATAGAAGGAATTCTGGCCCGGGGGGATCGTCTCCTGGGGAGCGTGCTGCGAGCGGCCTGGGAAGAGGGCTGCCGTTTCGACGGCTGGAAGGAATGTTTCGACGAAGATAAATGGGCGCGGGCCTTTCAAAGAGCGGAGATCCCGATGGACCGGTATCTTGCTTTCCCTTATGATTATCATGATGCTCTACCCTGGGACCATATCGGGACCGGTGTGGCGAAAGAGACATTGATCCGGGAGGCGAGGAGGGCGTTCGGGGAAAAGAAAGATAAATGAAGGCGCTGAATCCCCTCAAACTCCGTCTTACATATTCCAAGACCGGTCTGATCCGTTTTATCTCCCACCGTGACCTGCTCCGTCTCTTCTTCCGGTCCTTTACCCGGGCGAAGTTGCCGGTTGCCTATTCCGAGGGCTTTAATCCTCATCCCCGGGTATCCTTCTGTCCTCCTCTTAAAGTGGGGATGGAGGGCTTAAACGAACTTCTTGAGATGGTCTTGATCCGCCCGGTTGAGGAGGATCAGGCGGTAGTTGATCTGAACCGGGTTCTTCCCCCGGGAGTGAGGGTAAGCGGAGCGGAACTTCTATCGCCCGATACGATATCCCTCGGGAAAGCCATCCGGGAGGTGGAATATCAGGTGCGATTAAGATCACCTGTTCGGGTGACGGACCGGGAGATCGGTTCCTTTCTATCCGCTTCCGAGGCCCGGGTGGAATATGAGAAAGACGGTCGGATCAAGAGCGTCAACGCGCGCCGGGGTGTCCTGGAACTGGATCTGTTGAAAACTCAGGGTAATGGACGCACTCTGAAGATGCTCCTCTCAGTGAAGGAGAACGGCCGCCCCCTTGAGGTTCTGGCGGCCCTTTCGGGGGCGCCCCGGGCTCTCTTGAGGGCTCTTAAATGGCAGCGCCTTGGATTCCACGGGAAGAAAGGGGTTGCGGATTTCGACGATCGGGATATTCTGTAACGATGAAGTAATATTGAAGGGAAAAGTTATAATGAAGAAGGAAATTCTAATCAACTGTCACCCGCGGGAGAATCGGGTAGCCGTTATGGTGGACGGCAAGCTGGAACAGTTCTTCCTCGAACGGGGCGAGGAGCAGCGGCCTTTAGGGAACGTCTATAAAGGGAGAGTGACCACCATCCTCCACGGCCTGGGAGCCGCCTTCGTTGATATCGGCCTGGAAAAAGACGGTTTCCTGCCGATGAGCGAGACCGCTCAATCATCTTCGCTCTGGGAGGAATATGTCGATGATGAGGATACCACCTCGGCCGGGAACTCCTCCCAGGGTAAACCCCGCACCATAGAACAGATGCTCCGGAAAGGGCAGGAGATAATGGTCCAGGTGGTTAAGGAGTCGATCAGCAATAAAGGCCCGCGACTGACTACCCAGATCAGCCTCCCGGGCCGCTACCTGGTTCTGACTCCCCAGGACAGACGAATCGGCATCTCCCGCAAGATCATACAGAGAGAACAGCGGCACCAGTTGCGGAAGACCATGGTGGAGTTCAAGGCTAAAGAAGAGAGCGGGGTCATCGTCCGGACGGCCGCCCTCACCGCCAATAAGAAGAATTTAAAGAAAGATCTGTACTATCTTCTCAATGCCTGGAAGGCAGTTCAGAAATTGGAGCGGAAAGCGTCCGCCCCCGCTCTTTTGCATGAAGAAATTGGATTGGTGCTGAAGGTTATCCGTGATTCATTGTTGACCGATGTTGAACATATAATCGTTGATTCCAAGACGGAATATAAGAAGATAAATCATTTTTTGGGAAACTTCTCTCCCCAGGCCCAGTCCCAGCTTGTTTTCTATCGGGGCCGGAAGCCTCTCTTCGAGAAATACGGATTGGAGGCGGAAGTCGAGAAGCTCTTCCAGCCCAAGATATGGCTTAAATGCGGGGGATTTCTGGTCTTCAATCAAACCGAGGCGCTGGTCGCGGTCGATGTCAACACGGGAAAGCATAAAGGAGGAAAGGATCAGGAAGAGACGGTCCTGAAGGCGAACCTGGAAGCGGCCGAAGAAGTGGCGATTCAATTACGACTCAGGAATATGGGGGGGATCATAGTTATCGACTTTATCGATATGGCTTCCCGGAGGTATCAGAAGCGGGTGATGTCCGCGCTCCTGAAGGAACTGAAGAAGGACCGAGCCCGAACCAGAGTTCTTCCGTTCTCCGATTTTGGCCTGATCCAGTTGACCCGGCAGCGGGAGGAGGAGAGTTTTTTGCAGAAGGCTTATGAGCCGTGCCCGTACTGCCGGGGTCTGGGCGTCGTCAAGTCCTTATTCAGCCTGGGGTTGGAGATAGAGAGAAAACTCGGGACGGCCGTTTATAAATACCCGAAAATCAAGCGGTTTCGGCTTGAGGCCGCGCCGCACCTGGCCCGGTATATTCTGGAAGAAGAATGGAATCAGTTACGTCACGTGGCTCGCCGCCGGGGGATCAGGATCAGTATTATCGATAACGCGGACCTAGGTTTTCAAGAATATATCCTCTGGGCCCTCTCCCCCAACGGGCAGGAACAGGTGTAGGCCATGCTCTTTTTCGTTGACAACACTCTCTTTCTTACATAATTTATAAAAAAGTGCATTAATCCGGAGGAATATATAATGAACTTTGCGGTTGTAAAGATAGCCGGAAAGCAATATTTGATTCAGAAGAATGATAATATAGAGACACCGAGATTACCGGGACAGGTCGGCGATGAGGTGACTTTTACGCAGGTTTTGCTTTACTGGGACGGAAAGAATATTTTACTGGGGCACCCCCATCTCGATGGTTATGCCGTTAAAGGGCGGATCCTTGAGTTTGGCCGGGGCCCGAAGTTAATTGTTTATAAATACAAGCGACGGAAAGATTCGCACCGAAAAATGGGTCATCGTCAGGATCTCTGCCGGGTAGAGATCCGGCAGATAGTCACGCCGGGCGCGAGTGAAAAGCCCCCGGCAGGAAAGACCGGTGGGGCGAAAGCGAAACCGGCGAAAAAAGTTTCCACCGCTCCGGCCGCAAAAGCGCCGGCCAAAAAGAAGAAGGCGGCGCCGCGCAAAAAACCGGTCGCGAAGAAGAAGGAAGCCGGCAAAGAAAAACCGGCGCCCGCAAAAAAAACGAAAAAATAATATATATAGGAATTTAAGAGGAGGCAAATATGTCTCATAAAACAGGACAAGGAAGCTCCCGAAACGGGAGAGACAGCCATTCTAAACGGCTGGGAGTAAAAAGAAACACCGGGCAATTTATCCGGGGGGGGACGATTATCATTCGGCAAAGGGGTACGCGGGTTCTCCCCGGGAAGAATGTCGGCCGGGGCCGGGATGATACTCTCTTCGCCCTGATCGATGGCATTGTCAACTTCGAGAGCCATGGCCGGAAGAAGCACGTCTCAATTACTCCGGGCGCCGTTGCTTAACCGATTCGTCTCCACCCACCCGTTGGTTTGAAAAAACCCTTTATTGACAGAGCGACGATTACCGTAAAAGCCGGTCGAGGGGGAGACGGGTGTGTGAGTTTCAGAAGGGAGAAGTATGTTCCCCGGGGCGGCCCGGACGGTGGCGGCGGCGGTGATGGAGGAAGTGTCTACCTGGAAGCGAGTGAGCAGGTTGGCACGCTGCTACCTTTTTATTACCGGCCGCTCCTTAAAGCCGAGAAAGGTCATCCCGGTCAGGGCAAAAATAAGCAGGGAAGAAGAGGTAAGACGATCGTCCGGCCGGTCCCACTCGGGACACTGGTCATAAACGATGAGACCGGTGAGACCATCGACGATCTGGTAGAAGCGGGGCAGCGTATTCTCCTGGCCCGCGGTGGAAAAGGAGGCCGGGGCAATGCCAGCTTTGCCACCTCCACTCGCCGCGCGCCCCGGATAGCCGAGAAGGGAAAGCCCGGGGAAGGGGGGGGCTTTAATCTCGAGCTGAAGCTCCTGGCTATGGTCGGTTTAGTCGGATATCCCAACGCGGGTAAGTCCACCCTGTTGTCCCGTATATCCCATGCCCATCCCCGGATCGCGGCCTATCCCTTTACCACCCTCAGCCCCACCCTGGGGATTGTGACCAATCCGGCTGACACGTATCAAACGATCACAATCGCCGATATTCCCGGCTTGATCGACGGCGCGCACAGAAACGTCGGCCTGGGTCATGAATTCCTCCGTCATATTGAGCGAAGCCGGGTGTTATTATTGATACTGGATGTGGCCGGCGTGGATGGCCGTCTCCCGGCTGACGACTATTTTCATCTTCGTCATGAACTTGAGCTGCATAAGCCGGAGCTGGCCGCCAAGCAGTTTCTGGTGGCGGCCAATAAGATGGACCGGCCGGAAGCGGGAGATAATTTTCGGGATTTCTTGCGGTCTTCCCGACTTCCCGCGTCCCGGGTGTTTCCGATATCGGCGTTGGAAGGAGAGGGTTTGACGGAGTTAAAGAAAGCGCTCTTCGATCTGGCCGGCTAATGATACAAAACACGTCGTACCGTTTTTGTATTATTAGATAATGTAACACATTTTTTTAGAAGGTACTATGGACCCAATCACAAAAAACAGAGAGATATTGCCCGAGACAAAGCGACTGGTCGTAAAGGTCGGGAGCCGTCTCTTGACCGGGAAGAAAGGTTCGCTCAACAAAAGGCTGGTCGGACGGATCGTAGCGCAGATCGCTGATTTGAAGAGTCAGGGGAGAGAGATTCTCCTGGTAACTTCCGGAGCGATAGCGGCCGGCCGGCAGGAGCTGGGGTTGAGGAGAAAACCCCGTGACCTCCCGGCCCTGCAGGCGGCGGCGGCGGTCGGCCAAACTGTCCTGATGCATATCTACCATGAATATTTCGGCAAAGCCGGTCTCCGCGTTGGTCAGATCCTTCTCACCCGGGACGGCCTGCATCATCGTGTCCGCCATCTGAATGTCCGTCATACCCTTCTGGCACTCCTGGAGAAGGGAGTTATCCCGATTATAAATGAGAATGATTCCGTCGCGGTCGATGAGATTAAATTCGGGGACAATGACTATCTGGCGGCCCTGGTCGCGAACCTGGTCCAGGCCGACCTTCTGATCCTTCTGACCGACGTGGAGGGGCTTCTGGAGCCGGCTGTCCATCCGGACGGTCCCCGCGAAGTAATTCACCAAGTGGAGCGGGTTACTCCTGATATTCTGGCGATGATAGAGAATGGTTACAAGGAGTACTCGCGGGGCGGGATGCGGAGCAAGATTGAAGCGGCTGAAATTGTAACCAGAGCCGGGGGGAGGGTGGTGATCGCCGGCGGCGCGCGACCCAATGTTCTAACCGATATCGTGGCGGGAGAAGAAGTGGGAACCTTCTTCCCCACCACCTTCGCGCGGATGCGGGCCCGGAAAAGCTGGATTGCTTTCTCCCGTCTCCAGAAGGGCCGGATCATAGTTGACGGTGGCGCCCGTCAGGCACTGGTGGAGAGAGACAAAAGTCTGCTCGCTTCTGGGGTTACCGGGGTGGACGGCGACTTTCAGGCGGGTGACATGGTGTCCATAACGGGAGAGGAAGGCAAGGAGTTCTGTCGGGGGCTGGTCAATTACAGTTCCCGCGAACTGGAGCAGATTAAGGGGCAGAAGACGGGGCGGATCGAGTCCATCCTGGGGTATAAGTACTATGACGAGGTTGTCCATCGGGATAATCTGCTGATATTATAAAAGCAAAAGAATGAACGTCGAACGTCCAACGTTCAACACTGAACGTCGAACGTAAAGCCTCAAGGGGTCAACAAACAATAGGCCGGGGTAGCCTGCCCCGGTGATGTTGAGGAGTAATAAATGGACCACACAAAATATGCGCTTGAACTAGCACAGAAAGCGCGGAGAGCTTCCCGAAAGGTCGCCTCGCTGAATACGGCGGAGAAGAACCGGGCGCTGGTCGCCATGGCCGGGGAGCTTAAGAAGAGCTCGACCGAGATTGAGTCCGCCAACCGGAAAGACCTCCGGGCCGGTGAGAAGGCGGGTCTGAGCGCGGCGCTGCTGGACCGGTTGCGGGTTACCCCCGACCGTCTCCGGGGGATGGCCGCCGGTCTGCGGGAAGTGGCCAATCTGGAAGACCCGGTCGGCCGGGTGATCGATAGACGGGTCCGGCCGAATGGTCTGGTTATTACCCGGGTGCGCGATCCGATCGGAGTGATCGGGATTATCTACGAGTCCCGGCCCAACGTCACCGTTGACGCGGCCGGTCTCTGCCTGAAAGCCGGCAACGCCGTTATCCTGAGAGGGGGGAAGGAGGCGATCCATTCCAATCTCGCTCTGGCCGGAATCCTGCGGCGGGCGATGGAAGATACCGCTCTTCCCGTTGACGCCCTCCAGATTGTGAACGTAGTTGACCGGGCGGTAGTCGGCGAACTGCTCAAACTCGATCAATATCTGGACCTGATTATCCCCCGGGGGGGAGAATCTCTGATTAGGGCGGTGGTTGAGAACTCAACCATCCCGGTGATCAAGCACTATAAGGGGATCTGTCATATTTACGTGGCGGCCAGCGCTGATCCGGAGATGGCGCTTAAGATCGTGGACAATGCCAAGACCCAGCGTCCCGGAGTCTGTAATGCGGTGGAGACGCTTCTGGTGGACAGGAAGATCGCCGATAGTTTCCTGCCCGATCTCCGGGCGCGCTTGGTCGGGAAGGGTGTTGAATTGAGGGGCTGCGACCAGACCCGGGCCGTGCTTTCGGAGATAAAGCGGGCGGTTGAGTCCGATTGGTATGAAGAGTACCTTGATCTTATCCTCTCCGTGAAAGTGGTTGAAGGGGTGGTCGAGGCCGTCGACCATATAAATAACTACGGTTCGCACCATTCCGACGCCATCATCACGGAAGATGAAGAAGAGGCGGAGTTCTTTACCCGCCGGGTAGACTCCGCCGCTGTCTATGTGAACGCTTCCACCCGATTTACCGATGGGGGCCAGTTCGGGCTGGGCGCGGAGATCGGCATCAGCACCGATAAGCTTCACGCCCGCGGTCCGATGGGGCTGGAAGAGCTGACCACGTATAAGTACGTGGTCCGGGGGGAGGGACAGATCAGGGAGTGAAGTAAAGTGACTAAAGTTCGAAGTGAACTAAAGTGACTGAAGTGAACTGAAGCACCTGTCTATAAACGAATGAGCCGACAAGAGCTCTTAAAGATCGGTGTCCTGGGCGGCACCTTTGATCCTGTCCATAACGGCCACCTGGCGATGGCCCGGGCCGCGCTGAATAAGTTCGGGCTTCAGCGGGTTATCTTTGTCCCGGCCGCGATCTCTCCTTATAAGACCGGTGAGCCGGTTGCTTCCGGAGATGACCGGGTCGCCATGTTGCAGCGCGCGATCGACGGTTGCCCGGAATACCGGATCTCCGGGATTGAGCTGGAACGGGGAGGAATATCATATACCATCGACACCATCCTCCAGCTACAGCGGGACCGTGGAGCGGGGGTGGAGATCTTCCTGATCATCGGGATGGATAGTCTCCTGGAGATCGCCGGCTGGGAGCGGATCGGGACCTTGATCGACCTCTGCCGCTTTATCGTGGTCACGCGGCCCGAGTTTAAACCGGAACGATTAACCGGAAAGAACAAGTACTGGGCCGAGAGGATCATCCGGCCGGATCGGTCAAATATTATCAAGCTCTCCTTCCCGGTCTCATCCACCGGAATCCGGGAGGCCGTCCGGGCGGGGAGCGACCCGGATCAATGGGTACCGCCCGGGGTAGCCGCCTACATCAAGGAGAAAGGGCTTTACCGGTTATGAAGACACGGGAGATCATCAAGATTGCCGCCCGGGCATGCCGGACAAAGAAGGCGAAGGATATCATCGCTCTGGACATGCGTGGTCTCTCTTCGGTCGCTGATTATTTCTTTATCTGCAGCGCGGAGAACACCCGGCAGGTTAAAGCGATTGTCGATGAGGTAGAAGAGGCGCTCAGAAAAGCGGGGTCCCGCGCGAGCTGGATCGAGGGCTTCCCGGAAGCAAGATGGGTGGTCATGGATTATGGCGTGATCCTGATCCATGTCTTTCTGGCTGAAACTCGCGCCTACTATTCGCTGGAGACGTTGTGGGGAGATGCTCCCCGGACGTTGACTTCGGGGGAAGACAATGCTGCCTGAGATCAACGATCGTATCTCGGAGTTGATCGGAAATGCTTTCCGGGAAGCAGCCGCTCAAAACTTGCTTCCCCCCGTCTCTCTGCCTTCAGTCGAGCTTAAGATTCCCCGGGAGAAAGGGCATGGTGATCTGGCCTCAAATATCGCGATGAAGGTGGCCTCCCGGGTAAAGCGCTCCCCGGTTGAGACGGCCAAGATCATTGCCTCCCTGATAGAGAAACGGATCAGCCGGAAGACGATCATCTCCCGGGTGGAAGCCGACCCCCGCAAGGGTTTTCTCAACTTCACAGTTACCCCGGGCGCCTTCCATGACGCCCTCCGGCATCTTCTGCGAGTTCCCGGACATTGGGGGGAGAGTAGAGCCGGGGAAGGGGAGAAGGTCTTGCTGGAGTTTGTCAGCGCCAACCCCACCGGCCCGCTCACTGTGGCTCACGGCCGGCAGGCGGCGGTGGGGGACGTTCTGGCGAATCTCCTGGCCAAAGCCGGTTACCGGGTCTCCCGGGAGTACTATCTGAACGATCGCGGGCGCCAGATGAAGATCCTGGGAGAGTCGGTCTATCTGCGCTGGCGTGAATTGAGGGGCGAAGAAGTTGATCTTCCGGCCGATTATTATCAGGGCGATTACATCATCGGCCTGGCCCGCCGGATCCTGGAAGGAGGACTGAAACCGGCTGGAAGAGAATTGTCCGAGCTACCCCCGGAAGAGGCAATCGATTACTGCGGCACCTTCGCCTCCGGCGCGTTGCTGGAGATGATCAAAAAAGAATTAAGGGATTTCGGTGTCGAGATGGAGACCTGGGTGAGTGAGAGCGAACTGGTGGCGGAAGGTAGAGTGACGGCTGTCTTACGGGACCTGGCGGCCCGGGGGAGCACTTATGAAAAGGACGGGGCTCTCTGGTTTCGCTCATCGGCGTATGGAGATGAGAAAGATCGCGTCCTGAGAAAGAAAAACGGCGATCTGACCTATATCAGTTCGGATATCGCCTATCACCGGGAGAAGTACGGGAGGGGCTATTCAGAGATGATTGACTTCTGGGGGCCCGATCATCACGGTTATATCGCCCGGCTGAAGGGAGCCATGAAAGCCCTGGGATTGAATCCCGCTCGTCTGGATATTATCATTGTCCAGCTCTCCACGCTCTATGAGGGGAAGAAGAAGCTCTCGATGTCCACCCGGATGGGTGAATTTATCTCTCTCCGACAGGTGCTGGATAAAGTAGGCAAGGACGCCGCCCGCTATTTCTTCGTCCGCCGCCGGAAGGAGAGCCATCTTGATTTCGATCTTGAACTGGCCCGGAAGAAGACAAACGACAATCCGGTTTATTATGTCCAATACGCCCACGCCCGCATCAACAGCATCTTTAAGAAATTCCGGGCCGTGACCGGCCGCCCCCTGCCGGATTTTACGAAGATTGATCTCGCCTGTCTTTCCGAACCGGCGGAGCTGGAACTTATAAAGAAACTTGTTCTCTTCCCCGGGGTGGTTAAAACGGCCGCCCTGACCCACCAGAACCATCTTATCCCCGCCTATCTGGAGGAGTTAGCCGCGATCTTCCACAGCTACTACAATCACTGCCGGGTGATTACCGATGATCCCGACCTGACGGCCGCCCGCCTGGCCCTGGCCCGGGCGACCCAGCTGGTGATCTCCGAAGGCCTCTCTATTCTCGGCGTCTCCGCCCCGGACTCCATGTAGAGTATCTATCCCCGGGTGAATATTCTTGTTCTATCGCCCGCTTCCTATTTTTTCCTGTTTTTTTCTATATTTCGCTTGTCACTGTGATAGGTTTGGTATATTCTACGTGCATTAGTTTAGACGGAGTATGGATAAATGAACTCACGATATACCAGAGACAACTTGTTGGGTATCTCGAAATACCATCGAGAGCTTCTGTCGCGACTGCATCGCGCACTTTCTGCACCTTTTGGCATAGATGAAGCCGCCGCGACACTTGAGCTGTCACGACCCAAAACAAGATCTCTGCTCTGCTACTGGTCGTCGAGAGGCTGGTTGTCGCGAATACGACGAGGTACGTACATTACCGTACCGCTCAACGCGAGTAACCCTTCAGAGTGGCGTGAAGATCCCTGGATTGTCGCGAACGCTATTTTCTCCCCTTGTTACATTGGTGGCTGGAGTGCTGCCGAGCATTGGGGACTGACAGAACAAATCTTCTCGGACGTGGTGGTCTTCACATCATCACCTGTGCGCGACCGAACGCCTCTTATCAAAGGAACCAAGTATGTTATAACCGCGATTCCAAATAAGAAACTGTTCTCTCTTTCCACGGTCTGGCGGAACAGCATCAAGCTGTCTGTCTCATCGCCCTCTCGAACTATTGCGGACATTCTGAATACACCACGCCTCGGTGGAGGGATGAAACATGCGGCTGAGTTCGTAGCCGAGTATTTCGATAGTGAGCACAGAGATGACAACGAGTTACGCGAATGTCTTGAGAAACTGAACAATCGAGCTGCCATCAAGCGTCTGGGATATGTTATTGAGACACTTGGAATCAACGCCCCCGATACGGTGATGTTCTGCGAGAAGAATATCAGTGCAGGTTACTCCAAGCTTGATCCGTCTGCGTCCATGCGGGGCAAGCTGCTCAGACGGTGGAATCTCGAAGTCAATGTGAATCTCCGAGCGGGCGAATGATGCGATGATCCAACATTCAGAAATCAAGAATCTCGAGACCGAGTGGGGTCTCCGCCCCGGACTCCATGTAGAGTATCTATCCCCCGGCGAATATTTCTTTATCTGTGATGTGACCCTGTGGTGCGTGATTTGCGGGGCGGATTTCGTCATTTATTCCCCATTCTCTATTCCCCATTCCCCAGTTCCAAACTTTAGTTCACTTCCAACAGGGTCCACCCTTCGCCCAGGCCGATTCAAGCATCTCATCTCTCTGCAACGATTTTATTGCCGGCAGCAAGAACTCCGATATTTCGCTGATAACGGTATCAAGGTCCCCAGGCTCGGTTTTGGGTTTTGACTTACGTATAAATGCCCGCCATTGGGTCTGCTTCTGCGTATCTTTCCGGAATTCTTCCGTAAAAGCCATCGGTAACCCGGCCGCCAGGAGGGTTGAGCGTTGCTGGAAGGTGTTACGCACGGCTTCACAAAGCGTTCGGCCGTCAAACTCAAACAGCCGGCTCAACAGCCAGACGTCGAAAAAATCCTTCATCCGACTGTTGGCTATTCCCAGTCGCACCATGGTCTCAAGCTTCTCGGCAACCATCGTATACCGGGGGTACGCCAGAAGATGTGGTTTGGGAGCGTCCAGAATCGTCGGGAAGTCGATCTTTTCCGGTGCCGGTGTGACGGCATCGCCCCAACCGATGTCAATCTGAAGGGGTATACGGGCATGATGGAGCATACCCACGAGCGTTACCCGGATACCTCCATACTCATGCTCTTCACGGATAGGCGCTACTCTGATGGTGTCGGGCATGAATTGAATGCCGTCAACATCATCAGAGACGGCCTGGCATATTTCCTTAAAAATATCGGCTATATTTTCTGCGTCCACAGGACCCAGACCAAGCAAGTCAGCGTCCCTGGTCACTCTGTAGTTCTGTCCTTTCCATACGAGGAACAGACTTGCACCCTTCAGAATGAATATATCGGCGAAGGGAGAAATGCTGAGGCGGTAGAGAAGGCGTTCAACGCCGTATCGGAAGAGCAGGAGATTGAAGTCATCGCCGTGGGTCTTTGCGTGGTTCAAGAGCCGTTGATAGACAGAGTGGCCGATGTTTTTTCTCTTGGTCGAACTCATGTGATCGCTTCCAGATAGGGACGTATAACATTCGCCACGCGACACACCTTGGCGGCTTCCCATAGTTCGTCCATCGAAGCCTTACGACTTTTCCAGGTCTCGCGGAGGGCTTCCAGTGCGATGTCGAGTCCGATTTTGTTACGAAACTTAAAACAATCGGCAACTGTTTTAGCGGGGCTGTAGACTTTAACCTGTACGCGGTTTACCTCGTGTTGTTCGATGCCGAAGTTGAAAGCTTTCCCGGTCAGGCGTACAAGCTCGATGGGGGGGTATTCGATTACCGGCTTCCATTTCTTGTTCTCGATGGCTATCCACACCCGGTTAGTAATCTGTGTTGTCAGGTCGTGAAATTGTAGGGCCGAAATCAGGCAGATTACCGCAGTCGGCACCCTCTTGGAGACTTCTGCCAGCGAAATGGACTCGCTGGTCAGCGTTTCCGGCATGGCATAGAGTCCTCGCCCCACCCTAACCAGCTCCCCATTTCGGTATAGCCTCAGAAGGTATTCGCGGGGAATCCCCGCCGCCTCGACATCACGGGGACGAATGATCCCTCTCTGCTTGGCAAGTTCGATGATTTTTTCTTTCCGATCCATAGGTCCCTCCAGTTGCATATCCTCGGTAATTGTAGACAAGTACCAAGGATATGCAACCAATTTTTTCTGCTTTTCGATGCCGGGACGGATTTTTGCATTTTTACCCCGCGATGACCGCAGGTCATTTTGCGGGGCAAGATTCTTTAGTCACTTTAACTCACTTCGAACTTTAGTTCACTTTTTCAGCCGTCGTAGCCTGAGGCTACTTTGGCGAAGTCGGCAGCTCACTTTCTTTTCCCTTCCATTTTTTCTCACCCATATATATAATTCCTTCCCGAAAAGAGGAGGCTGAATATCAGTGTGAAAGAGTAGGGGAGGATGGTTTAAGAATTGTCTATTTTCTGTCAGTAGTAGGGATTTGACGCTGATTTTTCATTGAAGATATCCACTACCGACCCGGAGGAGATAAAAATATTTCTTCGGATAATAATGGAATAGATACAAGAAATGTTACTAATTGTCGGGAGATATTGACAAATACCTGCAATATGTAACATAATGGCACTATGAAAAAGAATCATGCGGAAAACCTGCTGAAACTTGCCCGGGAAAAAGGCGTTCTTCGGACTCGTGATCTAGATAAGTTCGGGATACCAAGAGTTTATCTCAGCCGTCTCTGTGAAAAGGGGCTTCTATATAGAGCTTCAAGGGGAGTATATATCCGGGCCGATTCTGATATTACTGAGAATCATGATCTTGCTCAGGTCGCGCGGAGAGTACCCGACGGAGTTATCTGCCTTATTTCCGCTCTTCAATTCTATAATATAGGAACTCAGATTCCTCACAAGGTCTGGATTGCCATAGGAGAAAAAGATCGGCAACCCCGAATGAAATATCCTCCGATCAGGATTGTTCGTTTTTCGGGCGAAGCCCGCAACGCCGGTATTGAAGTTCATGAAATAGAAGGAGTATCGGTAAAAATATATAGTGTTGCGAAGACTGTTGCCGATTGCTTTAAATACAGAAACAAGATTGGACTTGATGTGGTTCTGGAGGCTCTGCGCGAGTGCAGGAGGGAAAAACTATGCTCGATGGATGATCTGTGGTCCAACGCCAAAATTTGCCGCGTGGCAAATGTGATGCGCCCCTATCTTGAGGCGTTGGCGTGAGGCCGTCTCGGCATAAAAATATTCCTGCGTCTATTCGCCAGAGACTTTTAATTAAGGTCATTTCTTACAACTACATGATTAATCTGATTTTTACACGATTATTACACGATAAAGCTTGTGTAAGAATGTCCGGAAATTAATATCTTACCTAAATTAAGCGATTGTTAAATATTCATAGAAGGTTAAAAAACAGTTAAAGGATGATGGGGTAATGGCTTATAATTTTCACTGAAACAGCCATTTTCAGCATTTGCTGAAAATGGCTTAATTAATGAAAATTTTTATTTGACGGGATCGTTTTTACTGTGTATATTCTTTTCAGCAAACGCTGAAAAGGGGCGATAGAATGAAAATCAATGAAATAGAACAGAAATCCAGGCAAATGTTGGAAAACGTTTTTAGTGAGATTCCTTTTATTAAAAATGTTGAGATCACCCGTCAGGAGGGAGAAGAACAGGACCTGAGTGATTTTTTCGTCTCTTTGAATACGAGCGAACGGCGAGTGAATTTATTAGTAGAAATAAAGTCCTCCGGCCAGCCCCGGTTAGCCCGGGAGGTCGTCAACAAGTTCCTGCGCTTAAAAGAAGATTCCCGTTACTCCGGTGCATATCCCGTTTTTATGGCTTCCTACATCTCTGAAACGTCGGCGAATATCTGTAAAGAGGGTGACGTGGGATATCTGGATCTGGCGGGTAACGCTTACTTATCGTTCGGCTCGATCTTTATCAGCCGGGAGGGAAGGAAAAACCCTTACGTGTCCACCAGAGCGCTCAGGTCAATTTACCGGCCTAAATCTTCCCGGGTATTGCGGGTATTGTTGATGACCCCTGAAAGATATTGGAAATTTCAAGAGCTCAGTGATGAAGCGGGAGTCAGTCTGGGGCAGGTTGCTAACGTTAAAAAGGGTCTGAAAGATTGGGAGTGGATAAAAGAAGGATCGCGCGGTTTCAGGCTGTCCGACCCCCGGTCGCTCCTTATGGATTGGGCGAAAAACTATTCATTCGAAAAAAATAAAATTTTTAAGTTTTACACCCTGGAAGGTCCGGAAAATGCCGAAAATAAAATTGCCGAAGTCTGTGGAAAAATAAATGCTGGGTACGCCCTGACCGCGTTTTCCGCCGCGGCGCGAATAGCGCCGGCGGTCCGGTACAAGCGGGTAACAGCGTATTTATCCGGGCGGGTGAACGACGTGGCCGGCTATGCCGATTTCAAGCGTGTGGAGAGCGGAGCGAATGTAGTCCTCGCGCTTCCATTGGATGAGGGGATTTTTTATGGGGCCACGGAAGTTAATGGCATGAAGATCGCTTCGCCGATTCAGGTGTTCCTTGACCTTTATGGATTAAAGACCCGGGGGCGCGAGGCGGCGGATATGGTTCTCAAGCAGGTGATTGAACCGGCATGGTAACTCGACAAGATTACAATAAGAAGATGGTTGAAGCCGCTCATTCCGTCATGCTCGAATTAGCGCACGTACTCGGTGAATATAGAGATAGCATCGCTATAGTAGGCGGGTGGGTCCCACTTCTGATTTTACCGGAAGCAAAGGAACGGCATGTTGGAAGTACTGATGTGGACATGGTCCTTGATCATAAGATTCTTCAAGAGCCCGGCTATGAGACGATCCGCCGGAAACTGGAGACCCGGGGTTACCGTCAGGATGATGACCAGCCCTTTATTTTTTATTGGGATGTAACGCTCGATGGGGAGACGGTAAAAGTCGAGGTTGATCTGCTGGCGGGGGAATATGAAGGAACCGGCCGAAGAAGGAGAACCCAGAAGATCCAGGACGCTCGGGCTCGGAAGGCGAGGGGTTGTGATCTCGTTTTCTCCATCGAGGACGGGGAGGAAATTTTAATCAGCGGGATCCGTCCGGATGGACATCGGGATTCTGTCCGGATTAAAGTCGCCGGAGTCGTTTCTTTCCTGGTTATGAAAGGTATGGCACTTGCCGACCGGGAGAATGAAAAAGATGCCTATGATATTTATTTTGTCCTGAAAAATTTTCCGGGAGGAATTGACAGGTTAGTCGATAGATTTATCCCGTATGCATCGAACCGCCTGGTTCGGGAAGGTCTGGAAAAGATCGCTGAAAAATTCGCTTCCCCTGAACACATTGGCCCGGGATTCCTGGCGGATTTCGAGGATGAGACCGATCCGGAGGAACGTGAGTTACTACGTCGTGACGCGTTTGAGCAGGTGAACTCTTTCTTGAGAAAGCTGGGTATAATATCACATGATATAAGATGGAAAAATTCGAGCGATAAATCGAGCGATTAAAGTTAATAAAGGTAATTCCTTACAATTACACGATCAATCTGGGTTTTACATGATTACTACACGATAAAGTTTGTGCAAGATTGCCCGGGAATTTATAAATATGTCCGGAAAAATGTCCGAAAAGCGATCGCATATTTTGATGTCGCGATAGTTCGTAAAATGTCACGAAGGATGTCACGTGACCGATGTTCTTAAAAAACGAAATATGTCCCTAAAAATGTCCCCAAAACCTGAATGAGCCAAAAACGAACCAAGTGAATCAAAAGTTCCAAGAAGAGCTAAAATGATTATATTGAGTGAAACGGCTCATAAAGGGCTCAAAGGGCTCAACTTCATGCAAGGCTCTTGTGGAATGTGCCAAAGAGGTCACAAAAGGGTGTTTGTAGTTTGGGATTTGGAATCCCATCTTCCTTAAACTCCCTCTCCTCCTTTTCAAAGAGAGAGGGCCGGATACGGTAGTAAATTCTATTAATCCGAGGACAGAAGGCACTCCTTGATGCGGATCTGGCTACACTTTACGGCGTGCCCACCAAGGTTTTAAATCAAGCAGTCCGCCGTGTTATCGCCGGTCTAAAATTTTCCCAAAACGGCCGGTTACAAATTTTTGATTTCGTAATCTGGACAGAGAAGTGCATTGCCTTCATCCATCCGGAGACGCAAGGAACCTATCCGCATTATAGCC
>JAVCDH010000084.1 GCA_030765805.1 Candidatus Euphemobacter frigidus | reverse complement strand
GGATCGAGCGGGGAGTGATCAAGGTAGGGGAGCAGGTCGAGATCGTGGGGATCAAGGATACGCGGAAGACGACGGTGACGGGGGTGGAGATGTTCCGCAAGCTCCTGGATGAGGGTCGCGCGGGGGACAACGTCGGATGCCTGCTGCGGGGGATCAAGAAGGAAGAGGTGGAGCGGGGGATGGTGCTGGCGGCGCCGGGATCGATCACGCCGCACAAGAATTTCAAGGCGGAAGTATACGTACTGAGCAAGGAAGAAGGTGGGCGGCACACGCCGTTCTTTCCGGGCTACCGGCCGCAGTTTTACTTTCGGACCACGGACGTGACCGGTACGGTCACGCTGCCGGAGGGAGTGGAGATGGTGATGCCGGGCGACAACGTGCAGATGATAGTGGAGTTGATAACGCCGATCGCGATGGAGAAGGGTCTGCGGTTCGCTATCCGTGAAGGCGGCCACACCGTCGGCGCGGGAACCGTAACCGAGATCGTCGAGTAATTATTGTATATTTATTCATTGCCACGGAAGCGCTCTTTTGATACATTACCCGGCTTTGCGATAAGTGTAAGTCGGAGTGTCAAAACGAGCGCCCGGGGCGCTCATTTTTTTATAATCTAAAGAGGTTACTGTGCAAAGACAGCGGATCAGAATCAGGTTACGGGGGTATGATTGCCGGCTTCTCGACCGTTCTACCAATGATATCGTAGAGACGGCGCGTCGGACCGGAGCCAAGGTTGTGGGCCCGATCCCGTTGCCGACCCGGAAGGAGAGGTTCACTGTCTTAAGATCGCCTCACGTAAACAAGAAATCCCGGGAGCAGTTTGAGATCCGGACTCATAAGCGTCTTCTGGATATCATCGATCCTACTGCCAAAACGGTGGATGAGCTGAAGAAGCTTGAACTGCCGTCCGGGATAGAGATCAACCTGGAGATCTGAGGGCATTGGGAGATGGCTGGTTTATTGGGAAAAAAGATGGGGATGACTCAGGTCTTTACCTCGACCGGGAACGTGGTCCCGGTTACGGTGATCCAGGCCGGTCCCTGCACTGTTCTGGAAGTTTTGACCGAGAAAGGCGCCCTCAAGATCGGCTTCGGTGAGACCAGGGAAGAGCGGCTGAAGAAGCCGCAGCGGGAATACTTTAAAAAAATCGGAGCAGGGCCGCAACGCTATATCCGGGAGATAAAGTTTACCGATGTTTCAGCCTATCAAACCGGACAGGAGATAACAACGAAACTGTTTGAGGTGGGCGATTATGTGGATGTGACGGGAAGGTCAAAAGGGCGCGGGTTCTCCGGTGTGATTAAACGGTGGGGCCACTCCCGATTTCCGGCCAGTCACGGCCACCCCAGGCAGCGACTCCCCGGGTCCCAGGGCTGCTCCGCGACCCCGGCCCGGGTCTTTAAGGGTAGGAAACTGCCCGGCCGGTACGGCGGAGTGAAGAAGACTGTACAGAATCTGAAGGTTATTGAGGTACGTCCGGAAGAGAATCTGCTCCTGATTAAGGGAGCGGTACCGGGGGCCCGCTCGGGCCTCCTGCTGATCAGGAAAGCAATAAAGAAAGAGCGAAGATGACCACGATAGAAGTAGTTAATACTAAAGGGGAGCGCGTAGAGGAGATTGAGATCCCCGACACCCTCCTCGAGAGTGCCGGAAGCCCCGGGATGATCCATGATGTGATTCGGTTGCATCAGGCCCGGAACCGACGAGGAACCGCGTCGACTAAGAACCGTTCCCGGGTAGCCTCCTCGGGCCGGAAGCCCTGGCGCCAGAAAGGCACCGGTCGGGCTCGCGCCGGGGATCGGGCCAGTCCGATCTGGCGTGGCGGGGGAGTTATCTTCGGCCCGAGTCCTCGCTCTTTCGGGTTCTCGGTTCCAAAAAAGGTAAAGCGGAAGGCGTTAAAGTCCATTCTTTCCATCCGCTTCCAAAAAGGGCGCGTTCTGGTTATAGATGATTTGAGCCTGGAAGAGCCCCGAACCAGGGACCTCGCCGCCATCCTGATGACGGTGGGGGCTGGAGAAAGCGTCCTGATTATTACGGCGAGGAGGGATAAGAATATTGTCCTCTCCTGTCGGAATATTCCGAAGGTAACTACCGCGAGGATTGGGGATTTGAATACATTTCTTGTGATTAGTCATCAGAAGATTGTAATTACCCGTGAAGCGTTGGGCCACCTGCGAACCTGGATGGAGACGATAAAGTGAAAGAGATTGAGGCCCGGCAGTTGATTTTGAATCCGGTGATAACCGAGAAGGGAACGGGGTTACAGGAGAAGAACAACCAGTATCTCTTCCGGGTCGATCCGCGCGCCAACAAGATTCAGATCAAAGAAGCGATCCAAAAGGTCTTCAACGTGGATGTGACATCAGTACGGACGATAACGGTGCACGGTAAGTTGAGAATGGTCGGGAGAACTCAGGGCCGGAAGCCAAGCTGGAAGAAAGCCATTGTCACCTTGAAAGAGGGAGACACGATAGATTTGACATAAATTTGCGACCTCCGCATTTTGCGGGGTAGACTCCGGGAGCTAATTTAATCGCATAGGAAATTGTATTTTTTGACAGGATTTACAGGATAAAACATGATGAAATAAAAAAATCCTTGTTAATCCTGTCTGAAAAAGTCCCTCGCCAACGGCGGGGTTAAGTTCTTTTTATTATGCCAGTTAAACACTACAGACCGACCACGCCGAGCCGGCGGTTCATGACCGTCTCCGACTTTGCGGAGATTACAAAGAAGAAGCCGGAAAAGGCCCTGCTACGGCCGATCAAGAAGTCGGCCGGGAGAAACAGTCAGGGCCGGATCACCGCCCGTCGTCGGGGTGGAGGTCATAAACGCCGGTACCGGGTCATCGACTTCAAGCGGGATAAATGGGGGATTCCGGCCCGCGTGGCCGCAATCGAGTATGATCCAAACCGATCAGCCCGGATTGCGCTTCTCTTTTACACCGACGGTGAGAAAAGGTATATCATCGCTCCCGTCGGCGTTAAGTCGGGAGACTGGCTGATGGCGGGTCCGGAGGCCGAGATCAGAGTCGGTAATCGCCTCCCTCTGGATCGGATTCCGCTGGGGAGTCCGGTCTATAATATTGAGATGACTCCCGGCCGGGGTGGAGCCCTGGTAAGAAGCGCCGGGACAACGGCCAAGTTTATGTCTAAAGAGGGTAAATACGGGCATATCAGCCTCCCTTCCGGCGAAGTCAGACGTATCCTGCTCTCCTGCGCCGCATCGATCGGGCAGGTAGGGAATCCGGACCACAACTCCATCACCGATGGGAAGGCCGGCCGAAGCGCCTGGAGAGGGCGGCGCCCCAAGGTGAGAGGTGTGGCGATGAATCCGGTCGATCACCCGATGGGGGGTGGAGAAGGCAAGAGTTCCGGGGGACGTCATCCGGTCTCGCCCTGGGGTAAGCCGGCCAAGGGCGGTAACACCCGCAAGAAGAGCAAGTCCGCCAAGCATATCGTTAAATCGAGGAAAAAATAATCAAGGAAGAGAACAATGGCGAGATCGTTGAAGAAAGGACCGTATGTGGAACCGAGTCTGCTCCGCAAGATCAGCAAGAACAAAGCCGCCGGAGGCAAGGCGATTAAGACCTGGTCCCGCCGATCGGTTATTATGCCGGAGTTCGTGGGTCTTACTTTCGCCGTCCATAACGGCAAGCGGTTTCTTCCGGTCTATGTGACTGAAAACATGGTTGGCCATAGGCTGGGTGAGTTTGCCCCCACCCGGACCTTCCGGAAACATGCCGGAATCAAATCCCGGGTGACTCCTCAAAAGAAGTAAGGATGCAGCATGGAGGCAAGAGCAGTAGCAAAATATCTTAAGATTTCGCCCTACAAGGTTCGACCGGTCTTGAACCAGGTCAGAAATCAGCCGGTTGAAGAGGCTCTGGCCCGCCTGGCCGCGTCGCCTCGGAAGGCTGCCCGGCTCCTGGAGAAGGTCATCCAGTCCGCGGCGGCCAATCTCAAGGGAAAGGGCAAGATTAACGAGCGCTTGATTTATATCAAGAAGATCTTCGCCGACGAAGGGCCGTTGGTCCCTCCCTTCAAATATCGGCCCCGGGCCCGGGGGATGGCGAACCGGATCCGGAACCGGACCTGTCATATTACGGTGGTCGTTGAAGAAGCGGAAGCCCCGGCCCCGGAGACTACGAAGGCTTTACGAAGATCGCGCAGAAAAAAGAAACCATAGGAAAGGTTCATGGGACAGAAAGTCAATCCAATCTCGTTCAGAATAGGTTTTAACAAGAAGTGGAGTTCGCAATGGTACGCGAACAAGAAGGACTTCGGGGACTTCCTTCTGGAGGACGACAAGCTTCGGGGTTATATCAAGAAGAAATTTTACCATACCGGCATCTCCGAGATCCAAATCTTTCGTCGGACTCCGGAAAAGGTAAGGATTAAAATATTTACGGCGCGCCCGGGGCTGGTGGTGGGCCGCCGCGGCGCGGCGATCGATGTGCTGCGCGAGGAGCTGAGAGAGCTCGTCAACCGGGAAGTAATCATTGACATCAGCGATGTCAAGGTCCCGGAGTTGGAGGCGCAACTGGTATCGGAGAATGTGGCACAGCAACTGGAGCGTCGGATATCATTTCGACGCGCGGTAAAGCGGGCGATCGGGGATACAATGGTACGCGGTGCCGAGGGCATCAAGATCCAGGTTGCCGGCCGGTTGGGTGGGAGAGAGATGTGCCGGACGGAGAGCTATAAGAAAGGAAAGATCCCGCTGCAGACGCTGCGGGCGGATATCAGTTACGGCTTTGCCGAGGCCTTCACCAATTACGGGACAATCGGGGTCAAGACCTGGATTTACAGAGGTGAGAAGCTGTCGGCCGAGGAGGAGGATGTGAACCATGGCTCAGATGCCAAAAAGAGTTAAATACCGCAAGTCTCAGCGGGGCAAGATCTCCCGGTACGCCACCCGGGGAACCACGCTTGAGTTCGGGGAGTATGGACTCCAGACCCTTGCCGGGGGCTGGATGACCGCCAACCAGATCGAGGCGGTGCGGGTGGCTCTGACCAGGCATATCCGGCGGAAAGGGAAGATCTGGATCAGGATCTTTCCCCACAAACCGGTCTCCAAAAAACCCGCTGAGACCCGGATGGGAAAAGGCAAAGGTAACCCGGAGTTCTGGGTGGCCGTTGTCAAGCCCGGGCAGATATTATACGAGATGGAAGGAGTCTCCGAGACTCTGGCTCGGGAGGCGATGCGGTTGGGCGCTTTTAAGCTTCCGTTCCCCTGCCGGTTTGTGGCTCGGGAACGGCTAAAGTGAGGTTGAAATGAGAGCGAACCAGGTGAAGGAGATGACGCCGGAAGAGCTTGAGCAGAAGTACCGGCAGCTTCGGGAAGAGCATTTCAAGCTCCGTTTCCAGGCGGCCTCCGGCCAGATCGAGAAGCCTCACCTTATCAGGGAGGTGAAGCGAGATATCGCCCGCGTCCTGACGATCATGAGAGAACGGAAAGAAAGCAAGGATCATAGAGATGAAGAAAAGTAATAACGGGCGTGGTTGTCGGAAGATCCGGCGGGGAACAGTGGGCAGCGACCGGATGGATAAGACAATTGTAGTGGAAGTAATCCGAAAGTTTCGGCATCCGCTCTATAAAAAAGTGATAAAGAAGACCACCCGTTTCTATGTCCATGATGAGAAAAACCAGGCTCAGGCCGGGGATATCGTGGAGATCATGGAGACCCGTCCGACCAGCAAGACCAAGCGGTGGCGGCTGGTCGGCATCATTAAACAGGCTCAGCCGGAGTAGGGTGAATAGCCCGGAGAGCGGTGTATATTCGCATGATACAGATGCAGACAATGTTGAAAATAGCCGACAATACGGGGGCCCGCCGCGCCGCCTGTATCAAGGTAGTGGAGGCGAGCGGTAAGAGGTACGCGGAGATCGGCGATATCGTGGTGATAACGGTGAAAGAGGCAATCCCCTCGTCTTCCGTGAAGAAGGGAGAGGTAGTGAGAGCCGTGGTCGTGCGTACCAAGAACGACATTCGACGTTCGGATGGATCAGTTCTCCGGTTCAACGAGAACGCTGTCGTGATTATCGATAATCAGCGTAATCCTCAAGGAACCAGAATCTTTGGGCCGGTTGCCCGGGAAATACGGGAAAAGCAGTTTTTAAAGATTATATCTCTGGCTCCGGAGGTATTGTGAATGAGGGCTCGGATAAAAAAAGACGATATTGTTATCGCGGTTGCGGGCAAGGAACGATTCTCCCGGAAGACAGGTAAGGTCCTTCAGGTCAACAGAGATGCCGGAACCGTGGTTGTCCAGGGTTTTAATTTTGTCAAGAGACATACCAAGCCCTCCCAGAAGCATCAGAAAGGAGGGATTATCGAGAAGGAGGCGCCGATCGCGATCTCCAATGTCATGCCCTACTGCCCCTCCTCGAAACGGGGAACCCGGGTTGGAATTAAAGCCTTGAAGGATGGAACCAAGGTCCGGTATTCCAAGAAGTCCGGCGAGATATTGGATAAATAATCATGGAAGAAGCCCGTCTGTGGAAAAAATATAAAGAAGAGATTGTGCCGGAGATGATGCGGGAGTTCCATTTCTCCAATCCCCTCCGGGTGCCGCGGATTGAGAAGGTAGTCGTCAACATGGGAGTCGGAGAAGGGATCGCCGATAGCAAAGCCGTTCAGGCTGCGGCTGATGAGCTGGCACTTATAACCGGGCAGCGACCGGTCATTACCCGGGCCAGGAAGAGCGTGGCCGGTTTCAAGCTTCGTGAGGGGATGGAAGTCGGGTGTCGGGTAACTCTGAGGGGAAGGATGATGTATGAATTCATCGATCGGATGATCAACGTGGCGTTGCCCCGGATCAGGGACTTCCGGGGCCTCTCCCCCGATTCTTTCGACGAACACGGCAACTTCAGCTTTGGCCTGGTGGAACAGATCGTATTCCCGGAAGTGGATGTTGACAAATCCTACCGAACCCAGGGAATGGACATCACCATCGTTACCACAATCCGGGACGTTGGGGAGGCAAGAGAGCTTTTAAGATTATTTGGAATGCCGTTTAAACGCGGGGAGGGAGAGAGCTAAGCAATGGCGAAGAAAGCCTTAATTGAAAAAAGCCGGCGGACACCGAAATTCAAGGTGCGCCAATATTACCGCTGCCAGCGTTGTGGCCGGCCCCGGGGTTACTTCCGGAAGTTCAAGATCTGCCGGATCTGTTTCCGACAGCTTGCCAGTGAAGGCAAGATCCCCGGTGTGACCAAGGCCAGCTGGTAGAATTTAGATAAAGTAAGTAAGGAGACCTGTTGGTATGACGATGACTGATCCGATCGCGGATCTTTTGACCAGAATCCGCAATGCCAATATCCGGGGGCTCGGTACGGTAGATATCCCGGCCTCAGGCCTGAAGAAAGAGATAGTTCGGATTCTTGAGGAAGAAAAATTTATCAAGAACTCCAAGTTTATGGAGGATGGTCGGCAGGGAATGCTGCGGGTCTACCTCCGTTACGGCCCGGCCCGGGCCAGGGTGATCCGAAATTTACAGAGAATCAGCCGGCCCGGGCGGCGCATCTATGTGAGGAAGGATGAGATCCCTCATCCCAAGGGGGGGCTGGGAGTTGCTATTATCTCAACCTCGAAGGGAGTTTTTACCGATAAGCAGGCGAGCCGAGCCGGAATGGGAGGCGAGATCATCTGCTATGTCTGGTGAGATGCCATAGTTGTAACATTCAGTAAACTGATAACTAATTCATTGCTTCGGAATTTCAGTAATTCGGTCGACCTAAAGGTCGACGACTACGACATCTTCGTAGTCGCGGACCTTCAGGTCCGCTAAGTTAAGGAAGAAGTACCAATGTCGAGAATAGGCAATAAGCCCATCAGCATTCCCGAGGGTGTCCAGGTGAGGCTGGAGGGGAGAGAAGTCTCCGTCTCCGGACCCCGGGGGGAGCTTGGCCTCTCCCTCCCGCCGATCGTGAGTGTGGAGATGGAGGACAACCTGGTCCGGGTGAAACGCGGCGCGGAGACGAAGCGGGCAAAGTCCCTCCATGGGCTGCACGCCCGCTTGATCAATAATATGATGATCGGGGTCAGCCGAGGATTCGAAAAGAAGCTGGAAATCGTCGGGGTGGGCTACCGGGCCGAGATGGACAGATCCGACCTGGTACTCCAGCTCGGATTTTCTCACCCGATCCGGTATCGCCCGATGGAAGGTGTGACCATCTCCCTGGAGGGCCGATTGGGGATTACGGTAAGCGGGTGCGATCGCCAGAAAGTGGGTGAGACGGCTGCTCAGATCCGGCGTTTTCGTCCTCCTGAACCGTACAAAGGGAAAGGTATCAAATATCAGGGCGAGTACATTAAGCGGAAAGCCGGTAAGGCGATAGCATAATATGAGGCCAGGGACTAAGCAGAACGCAGCCCGGAGGAAGAGATCGATCCGGATCAGAAAAAAGGTTAGAGGGACGGCGGCCCGACCCCGGATGAGCGTCTATCGCAGTCTCCGGAATCTTTCCGTCCAGTTCATCGACGATGAAACCGGCCGGACCCTGGGCGCTCTTTCCACCCTCTCGCCGGTTTTCAAGAAGAAGTATCAGAAAGGAGGGGGTACGGTAGAGGCGGCCGCGGCCCTGGGTGAATTGGTGGGAGCGACGGCGGCCGAGCTTTTGATCGAAGAAGTAGTCTTTGACCGGGGATGTTATCACTATCATGGCCGGATCAGGGCCCTGGCGGAGGCGTCCCGGAAGAATGGGCTGATCTTCTAACTCTTATTTTTTCTGTGAAAAAATAAGATTGTGCAAACATTGGAACAACAACACAGACATATTTTTAAACCGAGGTTTTAGTTAACCAACAGACCCCCGACGCTGGTGTCGGGGGTCCAATATAAAGTAGCGCCGAAGGCGCTAATTTATAAGGTGGTAATAATGGCGGCTTATCAGAAAAAGGCTAAGAAGAGAGAGAATGAGAGTGGACTTGAAGACTTGGTGGTGGATATCCGCCGTTGCTCCAAAGTTGTAAAGGGGGGAAGGCGCTTCAGTTTCAGTGCCGTGGTCGTGGTGGGTGACCGGGCCGGCCAAGTCGGTCTCGGCTTGGGCAAGGCCAAGGAAGTGGCCGAAGCCATTGCCAAGGGGACCGAGATTGCCCGGAAGAACATCTTCTCGGTACCTCTGAAGGGGGCTACCATCTCCCATCGCGTGGTAGGCCGTTATGGTGGTGCCCGGGTGTTGTTAAAGCCCGCCTCTCCTGGAAAGGGGATCGTGGCCGGCGGCGGGGTGCGGGCCCTGCTGGAACTTTCCGGGATCAAGGACATCTACGCCAAGGCGTTGGGATCCCGTAACCCCTTCAATCTGATCAAGGCCGGGATCGAAGGGTTGAATCGAATCAAAGGAGAAGAAGCAGCTTATAGGCTGAGGAAGGGAGAATAAGTGGAACTTCATCAATTACATCTTGTTCCCGGATCACGCCGCCCCCGGAAGAGAAGGGGCCGAGGTCCCGGCTCGGGCCTGGGGAAGACATCGGGCCGCGGGCAGAAGGGCCAGAAATCACGTTCCGGTTACCGGTCTAAACCTGGTTTCGAGGGAGGGCAGATGCCCCTCAAGCGGCGGCAGCCCAAGACGGGATTTACCTCTCTCAACCCTAAGGTATATACCATCGTAAATCTGGAGGATCTGGCCGTCTTTCCGGAAGGATCGGAGGTAACCCCCGAGCTGCTCCGGGAGAGGCGTATAATCCGTACCCTGAAATACGGCGTCAAGATCCTGGGGAGGGGGACGATCGATAAGAAACTGACCGTTCAAGCTCATCGGTTCAGTCAATCCGCCCGCGCCGCGATCGAAACCGCCGGGGGAAGCTGCCGGGGAATAGGATAATAGGCTATGTTATCCGCGTTTACCAATATATTTAAAATCCCGGAACTTCGGAAACGGATCTTCTTCACACTCGGGTTGCTAATTGTTTACCGGATCGGCTGTTATATTCCCACTCCAGGGATCGACTCCGAGGCTCTCACTAAGATCTTTGCGAAACTGACCAGCGCCCGGGGTGGGACTATCTTCGGTCTGATGGATATCTTCTCCGGCGGGGCGATATCGAAGTGTACCATCTTCGCGCTCGGGATTATGCCTTACATCAGCGCCTCCATCATCATGCAGCTCCTGACCGCGGTTATTCCCTTCCTGGAGAAGCTGTCCAAGGAAGGAGAGGTAGGGCGGAAGAAGATCAACCAGTATACCCGATACGCGACGGTGGTTCTCTCACTTTTTCAGGGGTACATGATCAGCGTCGGCCTTCAGAATCCCCAGTCGATCTTCCCCGGTCTCGCCCAGGGGGTCCAGATTGCTCCCCCCGGTCTTGCTTTTCGGCTCCTGGCCATGCTGACGCTGACCTCAGGGACCATCTTCATCATGTGGCTCGGCGAACAAATCACCGATCGGGGGATCGGGAACGGGATATCCCTCATTATTACTACCAGCATTATCTCCCGGGCCCCCCGCGCCGCCATCGATGCCTGGGCCGTCTTCTCCCCTCTCGATCCGGGCAAGGCGACCCAGCCGCTGGGGTTGCTGATCGTGATGTTGATCCTCTTCATCGGGGTGGTGGCGGCCGTGATCATGGTTACGCAGGGCCAACGGCAGATCCCGGTGCAGTATGCCAAAAGGATCGTCGGCCGCAAGATTTATGGGGGGCAGCGAACTTATATCCCTCTCCGGGTCAACCAGGCCGGTGTCATCCCCATCATCTTCGCCTCTGCGCTCTTGATGTTTCCGGCGACATTGGCCGGATTTATACCTAAGCTTCGAGCTCTCAGCAGCTATCTCGCTCCCGGTGCTCCGCTCTATTCATTGCTCTATGTTCTGCTTATTATCTTCTTCTGTTATTTCTATACTGCTATCACATTCAACCCGGTTGATGTAGCCGACAATATGCGAAAATACGGCGGCTTCATCCCGGGGATCCGCCCCGGGAAGAACACGGCGGACTTCCTGGACCGGGTGATGACCCGGATTACGATCTCCGGGGCTATCTTCCTGGCGGCGATCGCGATCCTGCCGACCTTGATCAGCGGGCGCCTGCGTTTGAGCTTTACCATCACCCAGTTCTTCGGAGGCACCAGCCTCTTGATCATTGTGGGCGTCATGCTGGACACCATGCGTCAGGTTGAATCTCATCTTTTGATGCGTCATTATGACGGGTTTATGAAAAAGGGCAAACTTCGGGGGAGGTTTTAAAGTGAAAAATGTGGTGTTTTTAGGGCCTCCCGGAGCCGGTAAGGGCACTCAGGCGGTTGATCTGGCAAGAAAATACGGAATTCCCCATATTTCGACCGGCGACATACTCCGGGAAGAGATAAAAGCGGGAACAGAACTGGGCAAGCTCGCCCGGAACTATATCGATGACGGCAATCTGGTTCCGGACGAGTTAGCGGTTGACATTATCCGGAAACGTCTTCAAAAGGAAGATGCCGGGAATGGTTATATTCTGGACGGATTTCCCCGGACAATTCCCCAGGCGGAGATGCTCGAGCATCTCCTCTCTGAAATGGGAACCGAACTGAGCCGGGTGATCTACCTGGATGCGCCGGAAGATGTGATTATCAAACGTTTAAGCGGACGGAGAATTTGCCACCAATGCGGCAAGATATTCCATACTGTCAATATGCCTCCCCTCAAACCCGGCATCTGCGACGCCTGCGGGGGGGAGCTCTACCAGCGTCCCGATGATGAACCGGAGGCGATCCGCCAGCGGCTCCAGGTTTATCGTGATAAGACGGAGGATCTTATTCAATGGTATGCCGACAGAAGATTGCTGGAGCGGGTCGATGCCGGCATCGCGCGCGTCGAGACTTATAAGAAGTTAGAGGAGATTCTCAGCCGGTTACAATAACGACACCCGGGCAAGATATAAAAATTATGACTAAAGACGAAGCGATCAAACTTGAAGGCGAGGTCAAGGAACTCCTCCCCAATACCATGTTTCGGGTGGCAGTCGGTGAGGGGCATCTAGTCCTTGCCCACATCTCGGGTCGGATGCGTCTCCACTTTATCAAGCTGCTTCCGGGAGATAAAGTTTTGATGGAGATGTCACCTTATGATCTAACTAAAGGTCGGATCATCCGCCGCCTTTAGTAGAGTTCTGTCGTTAGGTTAAAGTTTTACAGTTATTTTTGCGGAGCAAAAAAAATACAATGAAAGTTAAAGCCTCGGTAAAAAGAATCTGCGAGCGATGCAAGATCATAAAACGGAAGGGTGTGGTGCGGGTGATCTGTGCCAACCCCCGGCACAAACAGAAGCAGGGATAAAGGAGAGCAACAATGCCCAGAATTGTCGGGGTTGATATCCCGAAACAGAAAACGGTTGAAATTGCTCTGACCTCGATCTATGGAATCGGGCGGAAACTCGCCGGTGATATAATAAAGAAGATTGGCATTAAGCCGGGTATGCGAGCCCGAGATCTGACCGAAGATGAGGTGGGAAAAATTGGCTCCATGATCCAGAAGGAGTATCAGGTGGAAGGGGATCTCCGGCGAGAACGCACCCAGAATATTAAGCGTCTGATGAATATTGGATGCTACCGGGGACTTCGTCATAGGCGGGGCCTCCCCGTGCGGGGTCAGAGAACTCACACCAATGCCCGGACCCGAAAAGGCCCGGGGCAGACGGTGGGGGCGAAGAGAAAGAAGAAAGGCCTGCGCTAACCCGATTTATTCCTGTCTGCCCTGCCTGCCGGCAGGCAGGCGACAGGCAGGCATAAATCGGGTTAGTTTTAAACAATGCCGGAATTAACCCGACTTGTCGCGAATCGCTAAAGTCGGGCTAATATCGATAGCAGTGCAATATGGAGGTACGAATGGCTAAAGGGAAGAGAAAGACGGCTAGGAAGAAGAAGCTCGACCGCTCGGTAGTTTCGGGGTTGGCTCACATCCAGGCCACCTTCAATAACACGATTGTCACCATCTCCGACTCCGACGGCGCGGTCATTTCCTGGGCCAGCGCCGGCCGGGTCGGTTTTAAAGGGTCGCGGAAGAGCACATCTTTTGCCGCCCAGATAGTAGCCCAGCGGGCTGGTAATGAAGCGAAGAATCTAGGATTGCAGCGAATTGAAGTCTGGGTAAAGGGCCCGGGAGCCGGCCGAGATTCGGCGGTCCGGGCGCTCCAAGGGATCGGCTTGAAGATTACCGCCATCCGGGACGTGACTCCGGTTCCCCACAACGGGTGCCGTCCACCGAAACGACGAAGAGTCTAAAAGATTCAGGAGTTATTATGGCAAGGTATATAGGTCCAGTTTGCAGATTGTGTCGGCGGGAAAAGATGAAACTTTTTCTCAAAGGCGCCAAGTGCCTGATGAGTAAATGTCCGGTAGAGAAAGGCCGGAAGCCGCCGGGTGAGCATGGATTGCGCCGACGGAAAGTATCCGAATACGGGGTTCAGCTGAGGGAGAAGCAGAAGCTGAGAAGAAGCTTCCTGATCGGAGAGCGGCAATTTAGAAATTATTATGAAAAAGCGGCTCTGAAGAAAGGTATGACGGGAGAGAATCTGCTTAAAATGCTGGAGACTCGTCTGGATAATGTAATATATCGCCTGGGTTTCACGCCGGCTATTCGCACCGCCCGTCAGTTTGTTCTCCATGGCCATATTCAGGTTAATGGACGAAGAGTCGATTTTCCGGGCTATGCCGTAAAGGTGGGTGATATAGTCGAAGTAAGGAAAGGGAGCACCAGCCGACAGCGGGCGGCGGAGGCGCTGGAAGCCTCTCACGCCCAGGAAGTTCCCGAGTGGCTTCACCTTGACAAGAATCAGTTCCGGGGTGAAGCGCTCCGTCTTCCCACGATCAATGAAGGAAGGGTTCCGGTGGATATATCCCTGGTAGTGGGACTTTACTCTAAATAAGACATGATTTACCCGGTTTGCGCCTTTTACAGATTTGAAATATTAGAGGAGGAATACTATGGCCATTGTGATGGGGAAGTTTGAGCTTCCCAAGGTATTGATAGAAGATGAGGAGACCGCTACCAGTACCTATACCAAGTTTACTGCTGAACCGTTCGAAAGAGGGTATGGATTTACCCTGGGCAACACCCTCCGCCGGGTTCTCCTTTCGTCTCTTGAAGGAGCGGCGATCACCGACGTTAAGATCGAAGGGGCGCTCCATGAATTTACGACCATAGATGGTGTCTATGAAGACGTGACCGAGATCATTCTAAATCTGAAACGGATTGTCCTGAAGATAGACGGCCGGGAGCCTCGTATGATTACACTATCGGCCCGGGGTGAAAAAGAGGTTAAGGCCGGCGATATAAATACCGGGGGGATGGTAGAGATCGTCAATCCGGAGCAGCCGATCGCCCGGCTCGGGAAAGGTGCGACGCTCAAGATGGAGATGGGTGTAAGGCTCGGACGGGGCTATCGCGTGGCGGAACTGAATAAAAGCCCGGATGCTCCAATCGGGGTTATCCCGATTGACTCCATCTTTAGCCCGGTTCGTAAGGTGAAATATTACGTTGAAGATACCCGGGTCGGCCAGCGGACGGACTATAACCGCCTGATTATTGAGATCTGGACCGACGGTCGTCTCACCCCCCGGGAAGCCTTGATTCAATCGTCGGCCATATTGAAGAAGCATCTTGATCTCTTTACCGATCAGGATCGCTATGCGATCGAGTTTGAAGAAGAGATCGAGGTGGAGGACAAGGAGGACAAAATCCAGAAACTGCTCAATATGTCGATCAATGAGATCGAGTTATCGGTCAGGTCTTCCAACTGCATAAAATCGGCCAACATCCAGACCATCGGCGACCTGGCTGGCCGATCAGAATCCGAGATGCTTAAGTACCGCAACTTCGGGAAGAAATCGCTGGAGGAGATTAAAAGCATCTTATCCGACCTGGGGCTCTCTCTGGGGATGGACATCCCTAAACCTGAGCAGTTAATCGAAGGAATCCTGGAAGATTAGGGGTAACGAATAGTGCGTCATAGAAAAAAAACGGTTAAACTGAATCGAACATCGGCTCACCGCAAGGCCCTGCTGGCCAACCTGGTGTCAAGCCTGATTCGGGAAGAAACGATCACCACCACCATTGCCAAGGCGCGGTCCGCCCGGCCCCTGGCTGAGAAGATGGTGACTCTGGCCAAACGCAATACTCTGGCTACCCGTCGTCGGGCTATTCAGGTGCTGCGGAACAGAGAAGCTGTAAAGAAGCTGTTTTCGGAGATCGGCCCCCGATTCACTGATCGCCCGGGCGGTTATACCCGGCTCTTGAAGATCGCCCGGGGCCGTCACGGTGATGGGGCACAGATGGCCCGGCTCTCCTTTCTGGAAGAGGAAGTGCCGTCATCTACTTCTCCGGCGCGGATGAAACCCAAGAAGGAGAGTCCCAATAAATGAGCCCACACACGGATAATACCAGCCGGGATGAGAGAATGATTCTGCTCGGGATGATACGCACACTCTTGAATGACCTGAAGACGATCCAGCAACTGGGCGCGGGTTATTACGATTCCGGATCGTTTATCAGCCGCTATAATAAACTTCTGGAGGTGGCTCGGGATCTCTTTCCCGGCTCCCGGATGATGGAGACATTCTCTCCCATCGAGTATGTCAAATCCGTCGATCCGGTAGACAAGATGAAGATGACTCAGAAGGTACTGATTGAAGGCGGCCAGTTAATCTCCCTGATCGAGTCCTCTCTTGATCGTGCTCCGGAGTCAACCACGGCCGGGGAATAGAATTTACTTCGCCAGTTTCAAGCGGAAGCTATAGTGGTTGCCGGCGTTATACTCGAACACTTTCTTATAGACCGGGACGGACTCACCCTCCCAGTAGGTGAGAAAGGCCATGCCGGACTCGGCCTTGATCGCGAACGTCACTTCCCCTTCCCGGTTGCTGATCTCTTTCCATTCCGTATTTGAACCGTCGACCAGGATCGCCGTTACCCCGGTCCGGGTCTTCCCTCCCGAGGTGAAAGTGATGGATATGTACGTATACGGCGGCCCCAGCAGGCGATCAGCCCCCCGACTGATGGGAGAGATGACAAGGATTATGATAAACAATAACACCCCTGAAAGAACTCTCTTCATTAGCTGTCTCCTTGCAATTACCCTGCCGGAAAGATTGCTATCTATTTTTTAATGCCCCTAATGTACAATTAGTTGCCGTATCTGTAAAGTTACGATTGTCGGAGAGAAAGAAATAGGCGGTGTAAACAGCCCATATTATACAAATATTACATGGTAATATTTGTATAATAAGAGATATTCACAAGTTGCTCCACAGATTGAGAATGAGTATAATAAAGACCTGGATAGTATCTTGCATCCGGCCGGCGAAGAAACTTCGCTGGTTGCCCCTGGTCTTGATTATTCTTGCCGGGGTAGCGGTCTATCTCAGTTCCCTCTCCGGTTCATTCATCTGGGACGATGTCCATTTTATCAAAAACAATGTTTATCTGAGAAGTCCGGTCTACCTTCCCCGGATTATGACCGAAGACGTGGCGGCCGGGTCCGGGGAGGACTATAACTATTATCGCCCTCTGACCACAGTTACCTATCTTATCGACTACTCTTTCTGGAGGCTGAACCCGGCCGGCTACCACATCTCCTCCATTCTCTCTCACATCCTGGTTGCCGGGGCGGTCTATCTTTTAATCGGGGTCCTCTTCAAAGAAAACCTTCTCGCCTTCTTGACCGCCCTGCTCTATGTTATTCATCCCATCCAGACCGAGACGGTGGCCTATATATCCGGGCGCCCGGATTCCCTGGCCGCCTTCTGTCTGCTGGTCTGTTTCATCAGCTATCTCAAGTGTCTTGACGGTGGCTCACTTCCGTTGACCGGTCTGGTCTTCTTCTCCTATCTGCTGGCGCTCCTCTCGCGTGAGAACAGCGTGGTCCTGCCCGGTCTTCTCCTCCTCTTTCACGTCACTTTCAAGAGGAGAGTAAAACTCTCATTATTCCTGATCCTAGCCGGGATGGCCGCCGGGTATGTTCTGCTTCGGAAGTTATTCCTTGGACCGGTCATAGTTCCCACCACGCTGGCAGAGAGAGTGCCCGGATTCTTCGCCGCCGTGACCTCCTATGTCAAGCTGATTCTCTTCCCCATCCATCTTCACCAGGAGTATGGGTTTGCGCTCTTCCGGTTTACTGATCTCGAGGTCCCGGCCGGCATTCTGATCGCAGTGTTGCTGTTATCCGTTGCTCTCCGGGCCGGATTAAAGAAAACGGCGCCGTTCAGGTCTCCCGGGGCCGGGGGGAGTTTGCCGCGGAGGCTGATCTTCTTCTCAGTCTTCTGGTTCTTCATTGCCATTATTCCCGTTTCCGGCATCTATCCTATCAAGGCTTATATCGCGGAACACTGGCTTTATCTCCCCTCAATCGGGGTCTTCACGCTTCTGGCCGCCGGCTACGTTTCTCTCCTCCGGTTAGAGAGATACCGGGGTTTAGTGATCGCCCTCGGGATCGTGGTCCTCTTCTGCTATGGTATCTTAACGATTAAACAGAACAACTATTTTTATGAGCCGTTGACCTTTTACGAACGGACGCTTCGTTACAACCCCGGCTCCGCCCGGATGCACAACAACCTCGGGAATAACTACTTCAACCGGGGAAGGAAGGAAGACGCGGTCAGATCCTATCGGAGGGCTATCTCGCTCGATCCCGGTTACCCCAATCCATATAACAATCTGGGGAATGTCTATTATCAGGCGGGAGATTTCGACCGGGCGGTTCCTCTCTTTCAAAGGGCAATCGAGCTGAATCCGGCTTACGCCGCCGCCTACAATAACCTGGGGATCATCTACTGCCGCCTGGATCGTCCGGTGAAAGGGATTCTGATGTTGAAGAGAGCGGCCGCGATCAATCCCCTTGACTCCGATACGCTCTACAACCTCGGCGTTGCCTATGATCTGGCCGGCCGGCCCCGAGAGGCGGTTGAAATGTACCGGAAATCCTTGCGGCTGATGCCGGACGTTGCCCGGGTCCACTCTCGTCTCGCGGAAGCATTGCGCCGGCTCGGCCAGACCGAGCAAGCCGATTATCATCTCTATCGGTCACAAGAACTCGGCTACTAATAAATACTAAAAGCCTTACCGGGTGTGCTGCCGGATGAAAGCGAGGTTATCGCCCAGCAGACGGATGGAATACTCTTCGTCCTCGGAACGGAAGTACTCCGGCATGATCTCCAGGCAGAACAGCCCATCGTATCCCGCGGCGGTGACGTGCCGCAGAAAAGCAGCTATATCGAGTATCCCCGTCCGCAGTTCCAGGTGTTCGCGTCCGTCGAAGTTGGAGAGGTGGATATGTTCTATCTTTTCTCTTAACCGGTCGAAAACCGCGATCGGATTAAATCCTCCAGTACCGAGGTGAGTGGTGTCGAGAATGATATGGGGGAAGCGCTCCAGCCTCGCCGGATCGCAGAGCGGGAAACAGAGGGGGTTGAGAAAGGAAGGTAACAGTTTCCAGATCTTCTTCCGGCCTTGCTCCAGGACGTCGGATACATTCAGCCACCGGCCGATCCGGCCGCCCGGTTTGCGATAGCACGGCATATTCTCCACCAGGATGATGACCGCTGTGGTCTCCTGGAACGCTTCCAGATCTTCTTCCAGCCACCGCAGATACAGTCGATCGGTGTAAAAGGGAGTATGCAGAACGACGCACCCGGCACCGATATCTTCGGCCAGCCTGACTGACCGTTTGACGCGCGAGACCTCGTCTCTCTCCCAGCCGGGGGGATCCAGGAAGTTGAAAGGGGCATGGATCACCGGAACCGGGAGTCCGTGCCGTTTGACGAGCCGCCGGATGTAGCCAGGATGGAAGGTATCGGTCCTTTCGTCCACGATCAGCTCCACTCCGTCAAAGCCGCACCGGACCGCGATCTCGAAGACCCGGTCCAACCCATAATTTCTCAGTGACCCGTTGGAGAGGATAATCTCGTTCTTCATCGATGTAATCTGCATATATTACGAACAATAATGTCAGATAATAACGATGAATAAGCAGATTGAAAGGAAAAAAATATTTACGAAGCCGGTGATTTCTGCTACTAATTACCTTTGCATGTTGTTTTTAAGGGGTTAGAACGTTGCGAGACTGGTATCTGATATCAATTATAGTGCTCATGGCCTGGATTTTCTATCCACTATCCATCACACTGGCCGATAACGGCAACTATCAGAATTTTCTGGTGGGAGACCGCGCCGCCGGGATGGGCGGAGCGGTGGTTGCTTCCACCCGCGACATGGATGCCTGTTATTATAACCCGTCCGGTCTGGCGCGCGTGACCGGCAGCCGGATCTCTCTCTCAGCCACTTTGTATGGAATATACAACATCTGGGCGAAAGAAGCCCTTGGGCCCGGTAAAAGTTATAAGGCGCGTGAGTTTGAGAGCATCCCTTCCGCTTTCGGATCCATTCTCAATGTCTCTGATCGATTTTCGCTGGCCTTTGCCGTTCTGACGCCCGATGAGATCGATTATAACGCGCAGAAATCTTTTGAACGGTATCCCTATCAGCCGGGAATTTTGCAATCTGATTATTATTCGGTTACCCTGGACGACACGATGATGTGGATTGGCCCCTCCCTGGGCTTTCGGGCCAGTGACCGCCTTTCCCTGGGCATGGCTGCCTATGTGGTCTATCGATCTTCGGTCAGAAAACAGGCCTGGACCTATCTCTACACGAAAGAAGGAAGTAAGGAGGTTGTTCAAGTTTTATCCCGACAATATTCAATTGATTATACCAATTACGGACTTCTGGGAATTCTCGGCGCGCAGTACATGCTGACCGATGATATATACCTTGGAGCCACGGTTCAAACTCCTTCCCTGAACCTGACCGGAAACGGAGATCTATTCTATGCCGCCGCTCTTGACAATCCGGAGCAGGATGAACTGGTCAATGCAAAAAATATGAAGAGCAAGAATAAACTCTCTACAAAGTTTTCGGCAGGGATTGGCTATCGCGTGCCGAGCCGGTACGGGTTTGAATTGGATATTACCCACTACTTCCCTACCAATTATACCGAACTAACCGGAGACGATACCTGGACAGGCGAGCAGGTCAGTCTGGGTGTCCGGAAGAAATCGGTGACTAACTTCAATATAGGAGGCGAATATTATATAAACGAATGTTATCCCCTCCGGCTGGGCTTTTTTACCAATCTCTCTGCCGCTCCCTACCCGGACCCGGAAGAGAATGTGATCAGCCGGCAGATCGATATGTATGGTGTCAGCGCCGGAATCGGAATGGAGACCGAACATACCACCATAAACCTGGGAATAAACTATGTCTGGGGTGATGGGAAAAGTCAGGGCTTGGATGAAGATTTTAACCCGACTGTAGTTGATGCGAGAGAGTCATACCTGTTCGTCTTCTTAGCCTCGGCTTATATCTTTTGATACGATTATTTCCTTTCAGTTTTTGCGGGCAATAACCGGTTTCATAATGTAATATAGTCGCGATAATCGGGTTAGTTCATTAATATATTTTAATCTTAATAAATCATCCAAAAAAAGGAGGTGAACCGTGAAGTATCGTTATGTTTTTCTCGTTTTTCTTTTTATTCTTTTAGTTCCGTGTTTTCTCAATGCCGGTGACGGCAACTACCAGAATTATATCATCGGGGAACGCGCTGCCGGGATGGGGGGGGCGGTGACCGCGCTCTGCCGGTCGGTTGACTCCTGCTTCTATAACCCGGCCGGGCTGGCCTTCGCTCCCGGCAGCACCATCTCACTCTCGGCCAGCCTGTATGGTTTCTACCATTTCGAATCTGAGGACGGGTGGTTCCCGGATGAGGACGTGGATATCGACTCGTTTATCACCATCCCTTCCACCGTCGGGTCGATCTGGAAACTGAGCGAGGATGCATCGATCGCCGTATCGGCCTTCATCCCCGACCGGTCCAGCAGCAATGATCTTGAGGCCTTCACCACCCCCGGACACTATTACAAGTACAACAAGGACGACCAGACACTCTGGCTCGGCCCCTCGATCGGCTACCTATTAATTCCCGATCTATCGGTCGGGGTCTCCGTCTTCGGTGTTTACCGTACCTTCAGCCAGTTCCGGGACTTTTTCTGGGGTAATTACGGGTATTCCCTCTCGGAGGACATCAAGTACAACGACCTAAGCCTGCTGATGGTCCTGGGGGCGAGGTACCAGCTCGGGGAGAGGTGGTCGCTGGGCCTGAGGGTCCAGAGCCCGACCGTCCATCTGACCGGGGACGGTAAGTACCTGCTCAAGGATGTAAGTTCCACCGTCACCCGTGCCAGTTACGTCGATAGTGGCGAGACCAGGAACAAGCTACCCACCAGCCTGACCGCTGGTATTGGCTACCAGGTTCCCCGCTGCTACGCCTTTGGCTTCGACATCTCCTATCATTTCCCTACCAGCTTCAACCGCTTCCAGGGAACCGACCAGTTCGGCACGACCTGGTACTATAGACTCCGCCGGGAGGGGACGGTCGACGTAAACCTGGGCGGCGAGTATTACTTCCTGGACCGTTATGCCTTACGGCTTGGCTTCTTCACCAGCCGGTCATCCGCCCCCGACGCCGACCCCACCACATCATGGTATCCCGCCCATATTAATAAGTACGGGATCACCGCCGGGATCGCTCGGGAGACGGAACACACCACCCTCGCTCTCGGCGTCAACTACGTCCGGGGAAGTGGGAAGGCGGTGGGATGGAAGAACACCCGAGAGATGGAGGTCGTGGATGCGAATGAGTCATATCTGTATGTCTTTCTCGCTTCCTCGTATCTCTTCTAACTTATAAAATAAATGGTTCTTTTCCGGAGCAAGATATTGCCGGAGCGTCATGGTTTCACTTGACGGCGGCGCTCATCTGATTTACATTTGTCTTCTTCTATCCGGCAGTGAAAGAGTCCGTCTTAGTAGCTTATATTTTAGCCGGCCAAGAATTATTTTGCGCTTCAGTCAATAAAATTAACTATTGCCGCAGGCGATAATAAAAATAGGAGGAAAACAATGGTAAAGAAAGTATGCTGGGCGATCGCACTCGTCCTTCTGTTGCTCCCGGCCGTGGTTGAAGCCCAGGTCTCACCTGATGCTCGCCTCCTCCAGAAGGCGGAGTGGGACGGGGCGGTGGTTACCGGCCCCTGGCTGCGGGGTCAGTTCCGCTACCAGAAGTTTGATAAAATAAAGGGCTGGGGGTTGGGCCCCACTTATGCCATGTGCATCCCCAACCTGGAGCGGTTGGAAGTCGGAGGCAGGTTCTGGTTCCTGAGCATGAAGCCGGATGGAGGAAGCAACGAGAGCGGTATGAGCGATATCGACCTCTGGGGGAAATACCAGTTCCTGGATGACCCGCTTCTCCTTTCCGGAGGTATCATGTTTACACTCCCGACCGGGTCCGAGAAGGTCATCCACCCCTGGGCCAGCGGCGAGCTCAATTTTGAGCTCTTCGGGGCCCTCCGTTATTATATCACCGATATCTTTGCCCTGATCGGTCACATGGGTCTTCGGATCAACGGAGATGCAGACAAAAAAGTCGGGGGTCAAAAAATAAAATATGAGGGCGAAACACAGTTTGAGCTGGGGGCGGGCATGATCTATCAGGTGGCGCCGGAGTTGAACCTGCTGACTGAGCTGAACTTAGCCACCGAGGCCTATAAAGACATGGATAATGATATCGAGTTAACCGGAGGCGCCGAGTACTTAATCAATGAGATGCTCAGTCTTGAAGGCGGTATCGGGGTGGGTCTTGATGATGGAGCTCCCGATTTCGAGGTCATCGTCCAGGCCAACGTATTGTTTTAATTAATTATTATAATTGACGAGTAAAACCTAAGCTGAGCGGTTGTCGGGGGTGAAATGCATCAGGATTATGATCTCCGGAAGAATACGCAAACCATAGGCATGTCTAAAACGACCTGTTGCGGTCTTCCCGGAGCTGACCGGGCCGATAAGGTCGGTGCGTTTAACTGTCGATACCCGCTCAACTTAGGTTTTAGCTTGTCTTTATGCGCCGTTCTATGGCTTGCCGGTTGCCAATCCACTCCCTCGCCGGCAATCTCTCCGGGCACACTGCGGCCCACAACGCTTCCCGTCCCTTCCGGGGTCACCACGGTGACTTTAACGCCGTCCCCCACGCCGGAGGGGGCCGGTGTTTCCTCCTTTAATCATCCCACGAGGTTTGATATAGCCCTGATTGCTTATTCGGACCGGGATGGTGACAACGAGATTTATCATCTTGATTGTTCGTCCGGGGAGATCAGACAACTGACCGATAACAAAGCCTCCGACAGTTATCCGAGCTGGTCTCCGGACCGGGAAAGGATCGTCTTTGTCTCCGACCGGGACGGAGACCCGGAGATATACCTGATGGAAGCGGATGGGAGCAATCCCGAGCAGCTGACCGATAACCTGGAGCCGGACACCTTCCCCTCCTGGTCCCCCGATAGCGAGAATATAGCTTTCTTCTCCCGGCAGGAGGGGGTCGACAACCTCTGGATAATGAATATCTTCGACCGGAGCCTCCGTCCGTTGACTGATTTTGAAGATGGGAAGGGCGGAGCGATCGCTTTCTCTCCCCGGGGGGAGAAAATCTTTTTCGGTTATGAGAGAATGCAGAAGTATAAGATATATATGGCAGATCTCCCGGAGGGGACTCCCCGGGAGATAATCGCTCACGCCAGCCCGGAGAGCCGTCTCACCTGTATCTCCGATCCTGATGGGTTAGCCCTACTCTATGTCTCCGGAACCGGGACGCAGGAAGATATTTGGCTAAGTTATATTGAAGATGGACGGTTCAGGCACATCACTAAAAATACCGCCCCCGACCACTCTCCAACCCTGACTCCGGATGGCGAGAATGTTGTCTTCTCGTCGCAGAGAGATGGTGATAACTGGCAGCTCTATGCCGTCAGTCGAGAGGGAAAGGCCGCCCAGAAAACCGTCCGCCGCCTCACCAATGATACCTTTAACTACCACTACCCGGACGTGAAGTAATACTCTTTTGCTTCGGCAGAATAGTATGAGGTGAAGTTCTGATCATTACCCCCCGTTCTTTCAGGTAGGCTTTGGCCTCCCCTATCGAGTAAGTCCGAAAATGAAAGATGGATGCGGCGAGTACCGCCTGGGCTTCTCCCTGGACGATTCCCTGGTAAAGGTGCTCCAGGGTGCCGGCCCCGCCGGACGCGATTACCGGGATATTGACCGCCCGGCTGATCGTCCGGGTGAGATCCAGGTCATAACCGGAGAGAGTGCCGTCCCTGTCCATGCTGGTCAGAAGAATCTCTCCGGCTCCGCGTTCCTCGGCTTCCCGGGCCCATCCCACCGCGTCTCTCCCGGTTGGTATCCTGCCTCCGTGCGTAAAGACCTCCCATCCCCCCTTCCGTCTCTTCGCGTCGATGGCGACCACGATGCATTGATTGCCGAAGCGGGCGGCCGAGCGGCTGATGAGCTCCGGATCACGGACTGCGGAGGTGTTGATGGAGATCTTGTCCGCGCCGGCCTTCAAGATGGCCCGGATGTCATCGATGCCCCTGATCCCGCCACCGATGGTGAAGGGCATGAAGACCTGGTCGGCCGTACGGCGGGCCAGCTCCACGATCGTCTTTCGCTCTTCAGTCGAGGCGGTTATATCCAGGAAGACGAGTTCATCGGCTCCTTCAGTCTCATAAAATTTAGCCTGTTCGACCGGGTCACCCGCGTCCCGGAGGTCGATGAAGTTGACCCCCTTGACCACTCGTCCGTCCTTGACATCGAGACAGGGGATTATCCGTTTCGCCAACATTTTAATTATTCCTGACTATTCGCGCGTGAATATCCGGGATAGAAATATTGATAAAATTGCGGAGAATATTTAACCCGGCTGTCTGGCTCTTCTCCGGGTGGAACTGGAGACCATAAATATTCCGGTCGGCCACTACCGAGGCGAAGTCAATCCCGTAATCGGTCGTCGCGGCGATGATAGCGGGGTCAGCCGGGACCGCGTAATATGAATGAACAAAATAGACGAATTCGCCTTCATCTATCCCGGAGAGAAGGGGAGTGTCGGAGACGATTTTAAGCTGGTTCCATCCCATGTGGGGGATGATCCCCACTGAAGGCGGAAACCTGACGACATCTCCCTTGAGCAAGTCCAGGCCGGTCACCCCGGCCCCTTCCTCGCTCCGGCTGAATAGGAGCTGAAGGCCCAGACAGATTCCGAGAAGTGGGATGCCGGCCTCGACTTTCTCCCGGATCCACTCGACCCAGCCTCCCCGGTGGAGGTTCCGCATGGCATCGCTGAAGGCTCCCACACCGGGAAGCACGATGCCGGCAAGATAAGCACTATCCGGCGGTTCAGTGAAAATCGAGCAGTCCGCTTCCAGGGTTTGAAGCGCCTTCTCCACGCTCCTAAGATTACCCATCCCATAATCGATGATCGCCATCAATTGGTATATCTTCTCTCCATTGATATCCTTCGATCCTCAAAAACTATTAAAAGAAGTTATATTATAGCAATCTAACATAACGACCAAAAGAAAAATGGAAGCGAACCGAATTCATTAATCAGAGGATGGAAGATAGTTGCTGATTATTAATTGCTATATCAAAAGAAAAGAGGCATAATCTGAATCTGAGGGTTATTATCTTGAACCGATAAAAGGCGGTTGAATAATGACAGAGCCATTATTTGAAGCAGAAGATCGTCTCAAGGAACGAATAAAAGAGCTTAATTGTCTCTATAATATTTCCCGGCTCATTGAGGAACCCGATATTTCATTGGAAGGGATACTTCAGAGAGTGGTAGGCATGCTTCCCCCTGCATGGCGATATCCCGATATTACCTGCGCCAGGATATCCTTGGATAACAAAGAATTTAAAACAGATAACTTCAGAACGACCGCGTGGAAACAATCGGCTGATATCGTGGTGAAAGGAGATAAGGCCGGGACAGTGGAGGTTTATTATCGGGAAGAAAAACCCGGAAGCTACGAAGGGCCATTTTCTCAAGAGGAAAGAAATTTAATAGACGCAGTAACTGAGCGATTAGGAAGAATTATTGAGCGCAAGCGGGCCGAGGATGCCCTGCGGGAGAGCGAAAAGCAGAATTATTTTAAGGCGGAGCTTCTCCACAACGCTCCCATGATCGCGGCATTTCACGACAAGGACCTTAACATCGTTTGGGCAAATTAAGCATACGGAGAAGCGACCGGATTAAAGATAAATGAGATGGTGGGGCGGAAATGTTATGATGTTTGGAAGCTCTCCAAGAAATGCCGCGGCTGCCCGGTCATTACCGCGATTGAGACCGGAAAGTCTGCCGAAGCAGAACTGACCCCCGAGAACCAGGACCATTGGCCGCTGACCCAGGGTTCATGGCTGTCGAAGGCCGCCCCGGTCCGTGATGCGCAGGGCAATATTATAGGCGCCATCGAAATCGCTATCAATATCACCGAGCGCAAGAAGCTGGAAGAGCAGCTTCTCCAGGTGCAGAAGATGGAGGCGATCGGGAAACTCGCCGGCGGGATCGCGCATGATTTCAACAATATTCTGGCCGGGATCATGGGGTACGCTTCTCTGCTGAAAAATCGTCTCGACCAGAGTAGTCCGTTAATTGCAGCCGTGGAGAAGATCACCAAATCATCACAGAGAGCAGCCGAACTGACCACAGCGCTCCTGGCTTTCACGCGCGGGGGCATATATCAGCCCAAACCGCTGAACGTCAATCTGGTTATCGACCACTTACTCAGAGTTATTAAAGAAACTGTGGGAAGAAAGTGCGATATAAGAGAAAACCTGTCGCCGGATATCTCCAGCGTCTTCACGGACGAGAGCCAGATCTACCAGCTTATCATGAACTTATGCATTAACGCCTGCGAGGCGATGACCGCCGGCGGCACGCTGACCGTTAAATCAATAGACGCGGAACCGGACGATGGGTTTTTCAATGACCACCCCGGCCTAAAAAAAGGGCCCTACGTCCGCGTCAGCGTCTCCGATACCGGCGCCGGTATTGACTCCGAGACGCGCTCACGCATGTTTGACCCCCTTTTTACTACCAAGGTCGGGAGACCGGGGGCAGGGCTTGGGCTGGCTATGGTGTTAGGAATCATCGAACGGCACGGCGGCGGCATCGAGGTTGAGAGCGAACCGGGCCGAGGGAGCACCTTTATCGTGTATCTGCCGTTCACCTGGGAGGAAGACCGTGCCGCCCCGCCAACCCCGGTGGAGACCTTGAAGGGAGACGAGATAATCCTGCTGGTGGATGATGAGGAAGACTTCAGGGTCAGTATCGGGATCCGGCTTAAATGGTTTGGCTACACGGTAATCGAGGCGGCCAGCGGGGAGGATGCCCTGAAGGTGTTGGAGGAGAGGAAAAAGGGGGTTGACCTTGTTCTGCTCGATATGATAATGCCGGGGATGGATGGGGCCGAGGCCTTCGAAAAAATGAGGAAGCTGATTCCGGGGCTGTCGGTCATTATCTGCACGGGCTATGCTCTTGATGAGACCACCCAGGAGATGCTTCAGAAAGGAGCCGCCGCTTTTCTTCAGAAGCCTTTTAAACCTGACGAACTCACAGTGAAAATCCGTCAGGTTCTCGATAACCGTTAAATGTTGGTCTACTAAAACTCCCCATGAGACCGGATAGTTTCAGAGAATTTGATGCGGTAACTCTCTTCTGCCCCCGTTGCCGGGAACCGGTTCAGGTCAGAAAGAAGCTCCTCCTGGTCTTGCCGGGAGGCGACAAATACGAGTACACCTGCCCGGTCTGCGGAGAGACTCTGGGCTCGAAGCTGGACCGGAATCAGGGATACCCGGGGATTTGAATAAATCTTTTGACAGGATGAACAGGATTTACAAGTTAAATATTCGGCACTCTGTTTCTTATCTTTAGGGGAAAATAATATCCTGTATATCCTGTTAATTCCGTCTAAATCCCATTGCTACTGTCTGGATAGCAGGCCTTGACGCAGACCCCGCAGATGTGGTGGCCGAGATTCAGTTTCTTTTTGAAGAAACTGAGCTGCTCAAAGCATTTTCGGTGGTTGAACTTTCCCGGCTCTTCAGATATGGCCTGGGCCGGGCAGACCGGGAGACACTTCCGGCAGTCTCCACAATCCCGGGCCAGGGGGGAGCCGGGAGGGAGCGAGAGGTCGGTCAGAATCGTCACCAGCCGGACCCGGGCGCCCCACTTGGGGGTGACCAGGAGGTTATTTCTCCCGATCCAGCCCAGGCCCGCGCGCCTGGCGACCTCTATATGCGAAAGATGTCCTCTCTGGTTCACCCAGTCGATGGTCTGGGAAGCGGCGATCGCCAGCGCCCGTCCTCCCATCTCTTCGATCCGCCGGGCCAGTTCAAAGGCATTCCGATCCAGGAAGTAGTTGGCCTGGCGGTAGTGGTGGAGGTAGAGCCGGGTGGGGTGGTCCGTGATATCTTCCAGCACCGCGTTGGAGAGGCGAACGGCCAGCGCTATCCCGGTTGTCAGGTTCCGGACGGTGCCGGGAGATAGATCGAAGGCCAGTTCTTCCAAATCCGGAAGCTCGGCTACGCCGAAGAGGGAGAAACCCAGTTCGAACGCGTGACCTTTGAGCTCCTGGTAGTGTGATTCTCCGAGTGTCATCTCAGGGAGATGATACCACCTCAGCGGTGTTTTTTAAGGTAAATCATCAGTATTGATATTGCCGCCGGCGTGATCCCCGGTATCCGGGAAGCCTGTCCCAGATTGAATGGTTGGAAGCGGGCTAATTTCTCCCGGACCTCAGTTTTAAGCCCGGACACCAGAGAATAATCAAACCTGGAAGGGATTGCCGCCTCCTCCAGGTGCTTCAGCCGGGCGATATCCGTTTCCTGCCGTGATAGGAAACCCTCGTACTTGACTATGATCTCCACCTGTTTTTTTACTTCCGGATTAAACTCTCTTAAGACCGGTTCGAAGATGATCAGGTCCCGGAAACTGATCTCAGGCCGCCGCAGAATCTCCTTCAGGGTGATTGTCTTGCGAATCGGGCTGCCGGCAACACCGGCCAGTTTCCGGTTTACCGACGCGGTTGGTTTCAGCTTTACCGTGGACAAGATCTTCAGCGCTTTCTCTATCGAGCGCTCTTTTCTCCGGGTCTCTTCCCATTCCGATTTCTTTACCAGGCCGAGGCGGTATCCCCTCTCCCGGAGGCGGAGATCGGCGTTATCCTCCCGAAGCCTGAGCCGGAACTCCGCCCGGGAGGTGAAGATTCGGTAAGGTTCATCGGTCCCTTTGGTTACCAGGTCGTCGATGAGGACCCCGATATATGCCTCGCCGCGGGAGAGGAGGAAGGGTTCCTCCCCCCGAATGGACCGGGCGGCGTTGATCCCCGCGATCAGTCCCTGGACGGCGGCCTCCTCGTAACCGGTCGTTCCGTTTATCTGTCCGGCCAGGTAGAGCCCCCCGACCAGCTTACTTTCCAGGGTCGGCTTCAGCTGGGTGGGATGGACATAGTCGTGCTCGATCCCATAGCCGGGACGGACCATCTCGGCTCTCGAAAGCCCTTCGATGCTATGGATCATCTCAATCTGGATATCGATCGGGAGACTGGTGGAGATTCCATTGGGATAGTACTCGTTGGTATCCCTTCCTTCCGGTTCCAGGAAGATGTGGTGGTGATCCTTACCTGCGAACTTGACGACTTTATCCTCGATGCTCGGGCAATAACGGACCCCGTGCCCTTTTATGATTCCGGAGAAGAGGGGGGAACGGGAAAGCCCGCTCCGGATAATCTCATGAGTCTTCCGGTTGGTTCGGGTAATGTAACAGGGGATCTGTTTTATGGTGATGGGTGGAGAAGAGAACGAAAATGGGGTCGGCTCGACGTCACCTTCCTGGATTTCCAGGCGGCTGAGATCAATGGTCCGGCCGTCCAGGCGGGGGCAGGTCCCGGTCTTGAACCGCCCTAGGGTGAAGCCGAGCTTTCTCAGAGAAGCGGGGAGGCCGGAGGCTTCGGGATCGCCCATCCGGCCCCCGGGGAAATGCCGGAGTCCCACGTGGATCAGACCGTTCAGAAATGTCCCGGGAGCGAGAATGACACGGTCCGCGCGGAAGAACTCGCCCAGAGCGGTCTCTACACCTAGAACCCGCCCATCCCGGAGAATAATCTCTTCTACCCGGCCCTGACGGAGGTGGAGACCGGGGGTGGCTTCCACTCGCCGCTTCATTGAGAGCCCGTACCGGTGACGATCGACCTGGACCCGGGTGGCCTGAACCGCGGGTCCTTTGCGAGTATTCAGCCGCCGGTATTGAAGGGCGCATTCATCGGCGGCGCGGGCCATCTCTCCCCCCAGGGCGTCGAGTTCCTTGACCAGTTGCCCTTTCCCGAGCCCCCCGATCGCCGGGTTGCAGGAGAGCTTCCCGATCCGGTCCAGATTGATGGTGATGAGGAGAGTGGAACAGTTCAGGCGGGCGGCGGCCAGGGCAGCTTCAATCCCGGCGTGACCTCCGCCGACAAGAACAACGTCGTATTTTAAAGGGTGGTTCTCTGTCATTTTATTTGCTATATTATCTCACAATAAAAGAAATTCAACAGGAAGGTTATACTATGTGCGGCATCGTCTGTTATATCGGGAAACAGGAAGCGACCCCGATCCTCCTGGAAGGATTGAAGCGATTGGAATACCGCGGCTATGATTCGGCCGGTCTCGCCGTTACCGACGGCAGCGAGACCTGCCTGATCAAAGAAGTGGGGAAGGTCAGTTGCCTGGAAGAAAAAATCCGGGAGCTTCATCCCCGGGGAAAGCTGGGGATCGCCCATACCCGCTGGGCCACCCACGGGCGCCCCACTGTGGCTAACGCGCATCCCCACACCGATGAGAACGATAAGATCTTCCTGGTCCATAACGGTATTATCGAGAACTATCTCTCCCTGAAGGAAGAACTGGAAGAGAAGGGACATACCTTCACCTCCCAGACCGATACCGAGGTCCTGGTCCACCTGATCGAAGAGTACTACGACGGCGATTTGGAGGGGGCGGTCAAGAAGGCACTGAGCCGCGTCCAGGGCACATTCGGCATCGCCCTCTTTCATCGGGATTCACCGGGTAAGATAGTTTTGGCCCGGCGGGGTTCCCCGCTCATCCTGGGGATCGGCCGGAATGAATACCTGGCCGCTTCCGATATCAACGCGCTGATCCGCTACACTAACAAGGTGATCCACCTCAAGGACAACGAGCTGGCCGTTCTGAACAGCGCCGAATACTCGATCAGCGATTTCCAGGACCGGGAGGTGGTCCGGGAGACGGAGACGATAGAGTGGGACCAGGGCGCGGCCGACAAGAAGGGTTTTGAGCATTTCATGCTCAAGGAGATATTCGAGCAGCCCGAAACGGTAAAGAACGCCCTTCGGGGAAGGATCCTGGAGGGAGAAGGAGTTTCGCGGCTGGGCGGCCTGGAAGGGGTGCTGGACCTACTGAAGTCAATGGAAAAAATTCACTTCATCTCCTGCGGGACCTCCTATTACGCCGGACTCCTGGCCCGGTACATATTCGAGAAACTGACCGATCTCAGCGTCGAGGTCGAGTACGCCTCCGAGTTCCGTTATCGGTTCCCTGCGGCTCAATGAGAAGATGGCCGTTCTCGCCATCTCTCAGTCCGGGGAGACCGCCGACACCGTTGCCGCCGTCCGGGAGGCGCGCCGGAAGGGGGCCCTCTGCCTGGGGCTGGTCAACGTGGTCGGCTCGACGATTGCCCAGGAGACCGACGCCGGCGTCTATAATCACGCCGGTCCGGAGATCGGCGTGGCCTCGACCAAGGTCTTCATCTCCCAGTGCGTGATATTAACCCTGATGGCGCTGTTGATCGGGCGTTACCAGCGGCTCTCTCTTACCGAAGGTCTCTTCATTACCCGGGCCCTTAAAGAACTCCCCGGTCAGATTCGGAAGATACTGAAGAAGGCCGATCGGATCGAGGAGATCGCCCGGAAGTATGCCCGGTACAATAATTTCCTCTTTATTGGGCGGCTCTTCAATTTTCCCATCGCCATGGAAGGGGCCCTCAAGCTGAAAGAGATCTCCTACCTTCACGCGGAGGGCTACGCGGCTGGAGAGATGAAGCACGGCCCGATCTCCCTGATCGATCCCGAGTTCCCGACCGTCGCGATTCTTCCCCGGGACTCCACCTATGACAAGATGGTCAACAACATTCAGGAGATCAAGGCCCGCGATGGGAAGGTTCTGGCGATCGCCGTGGAAGGCGACGATCATATCGACTCCCACGTCGATCATGCCATCCATGTCCCCCATTCGATCGATATTATCCAGCCGATCCTCAATACTGTCCCCCTCCAGCTCTTCGCTTATTATATCGCCCGGGAGCGGAACTGCGACATCGACAAGCCGAGGAACCTGGCTAAATCCGTGACGGTAGAATAAGCGATCAGACTCCTAGATTATCCACCCGTTATCCACCAGCTGCGAAACCCACTTTCTACAAGGGGAAAATCCCCCCTTGATTGTGGATAAGTTGTGGAAAAACTGTGGAAAGCTGTGGAAAACCTGTTGACAACTCATTGCCATTCGTTACAATATCCCCCTTTTCTTTCTTAATATCATTAATCATCATGAGTAAGATACCGTCCTGCCTCAATCTTCAACCAGGGGAAGAGATGCGCCTCTGGAAAGATATCTCAGAAGATCCTGACCGGATCTCCCGGTATCGAAAGCTGGCGCGTCTCCTCGATAAGCGGCATCGTTATAGTGAAGTTATTGCGGTTCTCAGGATGGCTTTGAAGAGAATACCCCCCGAGCAATTTCAAGAAGCAAAAGAGATTAAAAAACAGATCGCCCGGCTCCATGAGAATGCGGGTGACACCCAACGGGCGATCCGGGAGTACCACAAGCTGATCCGGGAATACCCGGAAACACCCGTCCTCTACGAACGCCTGGAACGTATCTATCGCAGACTGGGCCGGAAGAAAGAGATGATCAAAGTTTTGAGAGGGGTGGAGAAAGGGAACCCCCAGCGGGAGCGGGCTTTAAAGCGCCTGGTCCGGCTGGAGAGCGACCTCGGCAATTTCAAAGCGGCTCGTCACTATCTGAGACTGCTGATCGAAAAGTTCGGCTCCGATTATTCGCGATTCAAGGATTTGGGACGACTCTATGAGAAATCCGGCAATCTCAAGCAAGCCATTGTTAATTATAAGAAGGCGCTGAAATTTAAGCCCCAGAATCCCGATCTTGCCCTGCTGATCGGAGTATCCAAGCGGAAGGCCGGCTTGCGGAAGAAGGCTCGCCGTCGCTTCGATGATATTTTGAGTTACCGGCCCGGGTGGTATGGTTCGCACATCAACCTGGCTGAGATGGATATCGAAGACGGGCGTTTCTCGGAAGCCGAAAAGCATTTAAAGAAGATTGACGCCCGCTTTCCCGGAAACTCCCGGGTCAAAATCAACCGGGCTCGGATCCTGCTCCTGGAGGGACACCCCGAAGAAGCTCTCTCCCTGTGCCGTGAAGGCGCATCCTCCACACCGTTTTACTATACTGACGAACTGAGCCTCGGTCATCTGGTCTTGGCCGGTGCTTGTTCGGCTATCGGAAATCCCCGGGAAGCTGGTTATCATAATCTAATGGCCGAGAGGATTAAAGGCGGCGGTGATTTCTTCAAGATTACGATCGAGGTGGTCGATGAGATGATTGAATCCGGTGATCTGGAGATGGCGGGAAAAGTTGCGGATGGCCTGCTGGCTCGCTTCCCGATGAACTCGCTGGCCTATGTTAAGAAAGCGGAGATCGCTCGGATCCGGGGCATGATCGACGAAGCCATCTCCTTCGCCGCACGGGCCAGCCGGGAGAGTAATCCCCGTTACCTCAAAGACAAGATCCGGGGTCTGGAGCTGATGGCCGAGCTGCATGAAGAGAAGGGGATGGAGGAAGAATCACGTCGGTTTCTTAGCCAGGCCCAAGATCTCGCGTCCAGTCAGGAATGAAGGAGCTTATGATGAATAGTCTGCGTTTACCGAAAAAGGCGGTAACTCCCGCAATCGCAAAACTCCGTGCCGATCTCCGGAAGGAACCACGCCGTGCGTCGGCCTATAAACAGATCGCCCGGATTCTGATCGGGATGGAATATTATCGTCCGGCTGCTCGAGTGCTTCGAGTCGGCCTCGAAAAGCTCCCTGAAGATCAGGGCCTTCTGGAAAATCTGGCCCGGGCTCAACAGGCGGGAGGCTTTTCCGGTGCGGCGGCCAAGACATGGCGCCAGGTCAAGAATCTCTTCCCGGAGAGTTTTCTGGCCTATGAAAAACTGGAACGGCATTACGTCCGTTCGGGCCGGCCGGTTAAGGCGGTCAATATGTATCACCGGGTCAATGAGGATGATCCTCTCAAAGAGAAGAGCCTGGAGAGAATCGTCTTTGTCGGCAAGGAAGCAATGGACGTCCCGGGGACCATCAAAGCTCTGAAAAAGTTGGTTAAGAGATACGGAGTTACCTATCACCGCAGCAGGGATCTGGGACGGTTTTATTTCAAAGCCGACAACTTCAATCAAGCCGCCCGCTGGCTGGAGAAGGCCTTCACTCTGGGAGAAGGAGATCATGATCTCCGCTTGAACTTGGCTCTGGCCTATGCCCGCCAGAAGAAATACCGCCGAGCCGAGCACCAGATCGATCTCATCCTGACTGAGAAACCAAACTCTTTCGCCGCCTTGATCAATCTCTGCGAGTTCTCGATTGAAGAAGACAACCTGGAAAAGGCGAAGAGGATTCTGGCCAGGCTCGAGAAGCTTTATTCTCACAACTCCCGGGCCGCGTTAGCTCGGGGTGAGATCGCCCTCCACCGGGGGGCCCTCGCTGCCGCGGAAGAAGCCCTCCGTTCAGGGATCCGGGGTACCGCTTATTATTATCGTTGGGAACTGGAGCGCGGATATCGTCTCCTGGGGGCTACCCTGGAGCGTGGGGGGAGCCGGGAAGATGCCTCATTATGCCGATTGTTGTCAGATTCCCTCCACAACGCTCCCGATGCTTACCAGGCCTTCATCGAGCTGGCGGAAGCGAAGATCGAGCAGCATGAGATAACCACCGCCGCCCGGGTGCTGGAGAAGCTTTCCCGGATGTTCCCCAACAACTCCCGCGTCCTGATTGCCCGGGCTGAGGTCGAGATCTTCAACGGCTATCCGCTTCGGGCTATTGAGATGCTAAACCTCGGTCTTTCGCGAACGCCCGAAAAATTCGTCAGGGATAAGATCAACGGATACCGGGTCCTGGGTCACGCCTATAAGAATCTTGGTGATTGGGAGAGTGCCCGCAACAGCTTCCAGCAGGCCGAGCTGATTGAAAGATCACTTCCATAAGATGCCTGAGTTACCTGAAGTCGAGACCATAAAGAGAGGATTGCTACCCCGGCTCCGGGGGAAAGTAATTCGTCGTGTCATTATCCCTGACGATTCGAGAGGGAGTCGTCTTCTCCGGCGTTATCCATCGAAACGAAGTTTTATTCGGAAGTTGACCGGCCGGAGAATCATTACGCTGAAAAGACGCGCCAAGTACCTCCTTCTCCACCTGGATACGAATGAGATCCTGATTATCCACCTGGGAATGAGCGGCCAGCTCCTTCTTCTCCCGGACCGAAGCGTTGCCCCGCCTTACACCCGCTTAATCTTGAAGATCGCCGCCGCGGGACGACTCTGTCTCATCGATCCGCGCAAGTTCGGTGAAGTCTATCTCTTTTCGAAGAAAGAAGGCCATACCACGATTGACCCGTTCTCATTGGGGCCCGAACCCCTGCTGAAGAGCTTTACCCCGGAGGTCCTGGGGCGGAGCCTGAAGAAAAGCCGCTCGGTGATCAAGACGGTTCTCCTTGACCAGAAGATTGTGGCTGGGCTGGGGAACATCTATACTGATGAAGCGCTCTTCCGGGCCGGGATTCATCCTCGGAGAAGAAGCTCCGGCTTGACCGGGAGGGAGATCGAGAGGCTCTTTCAGGGTATCCGGGAGGTTCTGAGGGAAGCTATTAACCTCCATGGTACCACTGCCGCCGACCGCCGGTATGTCGACAGTAAGGGGGAGCCGGGGAGATTCCAGGCCCGGCTCAACGTCTACCAGCGAAAAGGGGAGCGATGCCCGCGTTGCGGGGCGATCATCGAGACCGTCAAGCTGGGCGGCCGGACCGCCCATTTCTGTCCCCATTGTCAGAAATAGCTAATCATGCCCTCCCCCGGCGATCATATCCAGAGCGTGGGGGATAATCTCCCCGATCGCCGCCATCGATTCCCGGACCGCGCCGGGAGATCCGGGCAGATTGATAATCAGGGTCCTACCCCGGATCCCGGAGACACCCCGGGAAAGGTAAGCCCGCCTGGTTTTCTTGCCTCCTTCAGCCCGCACTAACTCAGAGATTCCGGGGAGTAACCGCTCACAGATATCGGCGGTCGCTTCCGGAGTTATATCATAAGGTCCGGGACCGGTGCCCCCGGTCGTCAGGACGATATCCACTCGCTGGTTGTCGCAGAAGAACAACAGCTTTTCCCTGATCATCTCGGCGTTGTCGGGAACGATCCCTCTTCCCACCACGTCGAATCCGGCCTCTCGGCAGAGATCTTCCAATACCGGCCCGCTCAGATTCTTTCTCTCATCCCTGAAACAACTGGTGGAGATGGTGAGGACGGCGGTCTTAACTTGATTTTTTCCAGTCACCGCTTTTACCCCCGGATTTTTCAATCAACTCAAGATCAGAGATGACCATGGTCTTATCGACCGGTTTCAGCATATCGTAGATCGTTAACAACGCCATGGCGGTGCCGACCAGTGCTTCCATCTCGACTCCGGTCCGGTTATGTGTCTTAACGGTTGTCTCCACGCTGATCGCATTCTTCAAAATTTCAAATGTGATCTCACAATGGGTGATATTCAAATTGTGGCACATAGGTATCAAGAATTGCGTCTCCTTGACTGCGTTGATCCCCGCGATCTTGGAGACGGTAAAGATATCGCCTTTTGGAGTCTCTCCGGAACGGATCAATGAGATCGTCGCATCCTTGATCAAGATCTTCCCGGTTGCTTTCGCCACTCGCCGGGTAGGATTTTTATCTGAGACATCAATCATCCTCAGTTTTTCGTCTTCCGACCAATGGGATACTTTTTCCCCGTTATTAATATCTTGATTCATAAATGAGCTCCCTTTTTTCGAGATGAGTTTATCTATCCCCCTATCTCTGCCATGGTTTCATCCGCTTTTTTGATAATCGGTTCAGCCGGCTTGTATCTGATAATTTCAGTCAACCAGCTCTTGACCCGGTCGTCGTCAGGTTCCGTCCGTAATATGTCCCGGAGATTGTAACTATCTTTCCCGAAGAGGCAGAGTTTCAACTCCCCGTTGGCTTTAAGCCGGATCTTATTGCAGCCGGCGCAGAAGCTATTGGTGATCGGGGTGATGAAGCCGACACTTCCCTGCTCGCCGATTAAAGGATGGTACTCGGAGACGGAATTATGTATTCGGTAGCTCTCGGGCCCGATGATCTGATCGTCGATCAATCGCTGTTTTATTACTTGCAAGGAAGAAAATTCCATGTCGTCCGGGGTGAAGTCCATCTTCTCGATAAACCTGATCGTTGCCCGGTGGGCAACCCCGAACCGGATAAAATCGACGATCTCATCTTCGTTGAAATCCTTGATTACGACGACATTTATCTTCAGGTTGTCGATCTTAACCCGTTTGATGTTTTTTATAAAGACGTTCAGATCGCCCCACCGGGTTATCCGATGGTATCTCGCGGGTTCAAGTGAATCGCAACTTACATTTAGCCCTCCTAATTTCAGCTGATTGATTCTTTCCACGTCGAGACCTTCTATGGCCAGATTGCTAGTGATGTAAATGTCCCGGATTGTGAGTTCTTCAAAGAATTCCAGAGCCCCTTTCCTTAAGAAGGGTTCGCCGCCGGTGAACCTGAACTTGGAGATTCCCAGCTCCCGGGTAATTTTTATTACCCGGTTGATCTCTTCAAAACTCAGGATATCCTGATGTTGGAATTTTTCTACTCCTTCCTCCGGCATGCAGTACCTGCACCTCAGGTTGCATCGGTCGGTAAGGGATACTCTTAGGTAGTCGATTGTTCTGTCGAATGAATCTTTCAACATAATGGTTGGCCGCGTAAAATCACTCATCTTAATACTCCGATACTTGAATACAGTACTTCATTAATCAGAGATAAAAACATCCTACCAACCTGATTAAAAAGGGACAATGAGAAATAATTCTGTATGATTGATATTTATGGATTTTAGATTATTTATGAGTTGCGTAAACATTCTGTACAATCTATTATCAATAAATAATTTTAAAAACAATATAGAGGAGATAGGTATGAAGATAAGAATGTTTTTCTGTTTAAGTGCCGTCATTCTTTTAAGCGTGGGATGCGCCGCCCGACGCTCTTACGCGCCCCAACCTCTACCCCCCGAGGAGCCGCGGGAAATCTCTGAAGAGGAAGATGTCGTTATATTGGAACGCGGCGAGGGCGGAGAAGAAGTTGAAGGGATAATCGTAGTCGAGGAGAGGGTTCCGGCTCAGGAAATGGAAGATCTCAGCTGGGAGGAGATCCAGAAACTGGGAACGGAATACAAGGTTAAGGATGGTGACACACTGAGCGGCATCGCTTCCCGGTACAATATAGGAACCGGACTTCTGGCTCGCCTCAATGAGATTGCGGATCCAGACCTGATCCGGATCGGACAGAAGCTGATTGTCATCGAAGGTCCGTTCCGGATTACCGTGGATAAGAGCGATAGATCCCTCTCCATCTTTCTGGGGGATAAGTTTATTCGTTCCTACCCGGTGGCTCTGGGGAAGAAGAACAGCACGCCGGAAGGAGAGTTCTCGGTTGTGAGAAAACTGGTCGATCCTCCCTGGACCGATCCCTACAACCGGACCATCATCAGGGCGGATAATCCCGACTATCCCCTGGGAACCCGGTGGATCGAGTTCATCCCCCCGCCGGGAGCTTACGGCATCCACGGATCCAGGATCGCGGAAGAGATCGGCACGGATGCCTCCTTCGGCTGCATTCGGGTCCTCCACCCGCAGGAAGAAGAGATCTACGACTTCGTGGTCCTCGGTTCCCCGATCGTGATCACTCCCTGACTATCTTATACAGCCTCCTAATCCAGCGGGAGGATGTGGGTACTGATCTGATGGACTTTGCGGGAGAAAAGGGTGAGGAGGACGATCTTGATATCCAGCATGAGGGACCAGTTCTCCAGGTAGTACATGTCGTACTTGACCCGCATCTTCATTGAGGTATCCCCCCGTAACCCATTCACCTGGGCCCAGCCGGTCAAGCCCGACTTTACCAGGTGGCGTGACATATACCGGGGGATGGATTCTTTGAACTGTTCCACGAAGATTGGCCGTTCCGGTCGCGGACCGACCAGGCTCATGTCCCCTTTGAGGACATTCCAGAGTTGGGGGAGCTCATCCAGGCTCAACCGCCGCAGGAATCTGCCCAGTGGTGTGGCCCGGGGATCGTCCCGTTTTGGGAGAATCGGCCCGCTCTCTTTCTCCGCGTCGACGGGCATGGTTCTCAGCTTGTAGAGCTGGAATTTCACCCTGTTCTCCCCCATTCTCTCCTGCTGAAAAAAAACCGGTCCTCTCGAAGTCAGTTTGAGGGCAGCCGCGCAGACCAATAAAGCCGGGAGGGTTATAATTAACCCGACCGCGGCGGTGATCAGATCGAATGTTCTTTTGACAAACCGGTTCCAGGCCGAATGGAGAGGAAGGGCCCTTAAACCCAGCAGGGGGACGCCATCCAGGTTCACAACCTCCACCTGGCTGGTCATGATGGAGAAGACGTCCGGGACCAGCTTTACCGCGACCAGGTTCTTCTCGCAGAGCATGATAACCTCCATAATCCGGGTGTGAGGCAGGTCGAGTCGGGTGATGACAACCTCATCGATCTGACCGGTGCGGAGTATTTCTTCAAACTGATCGATTCTTCCCTGGATCGGGAGTCCGGTGAAATCATCCGGGATGGGAGGTCCGTTGAAGCTCAGAACACCGACCACCTCGGCCCCCCAGCGTGGATTGGCGGAAAAATTTTCGATAAGCCGCCGGGCCATCTCTCCGGCTCCCAGCAGGAGAATCTTCCGGGGCGCTTTGTTCTTCTTCCAGCTGTTCACTTCCAGTCTATCAACCACCCTCCGGAAGAGCGTTATCAGGATGATGCAGAACACCCAGCTCCAGGCCAGCATCCTCCGGGAGTAGGTGAAGTCTTCCCGGTAGAGAAACGTCAGCGCCATCAGGCTGAAGAGCGCCACTGTGACCGCCTTGGTAAAAGTGAAGAAATGCCAGGTTGGGGAGAAATACGTCTTCCGACGATAGAGATGAAACGACTTAAAGACGATCAGAAATACCACCAGGATAACCGGGAAGGCCTTCAGGTACTCGGAGATTGGAGGAATCCCCTTCGCCACCGGGAAGATCAGGGTCAGGGGAGAATGAAAGCTGACCCAGAAGGCGAGGAGCATGCTCCCCAAAAGGACCATCCCGTCGGAGACAATGGAGATCAGGGTAAAGATGGCCGTATGGCGACGAATCTGTGACATTTTTTTACTTCGTAAAAAAAGTTATAATTTTATTCTTTCAAAGATTTCTTCAATTTTCTTTCGGAATTTTTCTTTGAATATCTTCCGGTCGAACTGAAGCGCGTGGACTCTGATCGCGTCCCGGTCAAAGCAAGTTTCGTTCTCCAGAAAAAGGTTAATTCCACCGATCAGTGATTCCACTGTCTGTTTGGCAAATAAGATCCCGGTCGGCGCCCGGCCTCCCGCGGACCTCCAGGGGATGATGGTCTCCGCCAGCCCCCCCGCCCCGAGGCCGATCACCGGCCGCCCGCAGGCCTGCGCTTCCAGTGGGACGATCCCGAAGTCCTCCAGCCCGGGAAATATCAAGGCCCGGCAATCCTGATAGAGCCGGCGCAGATTGTCATCTCCCTGCCGCCCTAGAAACCGGATCTGCGGGCCGGCCTTCTCTTTCAACCGCGCGGCTGAAGGTCCGGTCCCGACAATCTTCAACGGCAACCCCAATCGGTTGAAGGCGGTTATCGCCCGGTCCACCCTCTTATAAGGGACCAGCGCGGATACGATTAAAAAAAAGTCTCCGGAGCTCTCGGCCGGATGGAAAAAATCCGTATCGACCGGCGGATATATTACTTCAGCCTCCCTATTATAGATCCGGGCTATTCTATCGGCAACGGTTTTTGAGATAGCCAGGAAGTATCCAACCCGACGGGAAGAACGAATGTCCCACCTTCTCAGGTAGGCGAAAGAGGGGCCCAGGACCAGCTTCTTCAGGAAGTTGTCCCCGAAATACTCCTCGTAGAGAAACCAGATATACCGCATCGGGGTGAAACAATAACAGACGTTTACGGCGTTCTCCGGAGCCCGGCACCCTTTGGCGACCGCGTGACTGGTGCTGATGACCAGATCATAACCGGTCAGGTCGAATCGTTCTATCGCCCGGGGGAAGAAGGGAAGATAGTTCCGGTAGTGCTTCCGGGCGAAGGGGAGATTCTGGATAAAGGAGGTATGGATCTTCATCTCCCGAATGCGGGGGGAGATCTTCTCCCGCTCCAGAAGCAGCGTGAAGATCTCGGCTTCCGGGAAGAGTTCGCAGAGCGCCTCCAGCACCCGCTCTCCTCCCCGCATCCCGTTCAACCAGTCATGGACTAAAGCAACCTTCATTTATAATTTAACTCCTGCGGCGCTAACTGCCTTGCCCCGCCAAGAGCGGGGCTTGTTCTCCGCCGGGCTCCCGGCCAGGCTCTCATAAACCTCCAGGGTCTCCCGGGCGGTTTTCTCCCAGGAGAAGTCTTTTGCCCGCTTGAACCCCTTCTCCCTGAGCTCGGACCGGAGGCGATCGGACTCCCAGAGCGTCCTGATCGCTCCGGTGATACTCTCTTCCCGGTCCGGGTCGACGAAGAGCCCCGCGTCTCCGATCACCTCGGGCAGACTCCCTCGGTCTGAAACGATGACCGGGGTCCCGCAGGCCATAGACTCCAGCGGGGGAAGTCCGAACCCTTCGTAGAACGAAGGCAGGATAAGAATCCGTGCCCCGTTGTAGAGATAGATCAGTTCGTCTTCATCGACACCATCCAGGAAGACGACCCGGGACTCAAGCCCAAGCGACCGGACGATCTCGCCCGTCTCCGGGTAACGCGGATCGGGATGGCCGGCCAGGACCAGCCGGGGATCATCTTTCCGGTCCCGGCGGAACCGGTCGAAGGCCAGGATCAGGCCGGCCACGTTCTTATAGGGATCGAACCTCCCCACATAGAGGATGAAGGGGGAGGTGGAGCCTAGTTTCTCCTGACAGAAGCGGAGGACACGTTCCCTTTCCAGCACGCGATACTTGCTATCGATGCCGTTATAGACGACCGTTATCTTCTCCGCGGGCAATCCGAGTTCTGTTATGAGATCATTCCGGGTATGGAGGGAGATCGTGATCACCCGATCAGCCCGATGGGAGCACCGCAATAAGATCCAGCGAAAAAACCAATTAAAGCGCGTCTTTTTGGCCCGGGGGGTAAAGTGGGGAAATTTAAGGGGGATGAGATCATGGATGGTGATCACCATCCTGGTCTTCCACAAGAGCAACGGCAGGAAGTAATTAGTTGAATGGAAGATGTCCAGTTCCATCTTTCGGATAAGCGCGGGCATCCCCACCTGACCGGCCGGCGAGAAGATCCCCCAGGGCACCGAGACCGGTTCCAGGTTGGTGTATCTCTCCCAGCGCCTCCAGTATCGAGCCATCAAGGAAGAATCGTTGAAAAATAAAAGATAGTGATTCTCCGGATCGATCTCGCCTAGGTGGTGGATCAGCTTTTCCGTAACCCGACCAACCCCGGAAATCTGAGGAAAAATCCAGCGCGCGTCAATGCCGATCCTCATAAATTATTTCTCCGGAAAAATTTTATCCGGTTCTCCTGTGGTTACCCCAGCACCTCACCGCCGCCGCAGGCGTTGCGGTAGACCTGCATCGTCTTTTCAGCCGTCTCTTCCCAGGTAAATTTTTCCGCCCGCGCTCTCCCTTTTTCCCGCAACTCTTCCGCCACTTTTTCTTGGGTCACGACTGTTTCTATCGCCGTGGCCATCTCTTGAGGATTGGTTGGGTCGAAGTAAAGCGCCGCGTCGCCTAGAACTTCCGGAAGCGCGCCCGCCCGGGCGGCTGCGACGGGCACCCCGCAGGCCAGGGCTTCCAGGGGGGGCAGGCCTAATCCCTCGTAGATGGAAGGATAGACGAAAACCGCCGCTCCCCGGTAGATAGCTGGAAGTGAGCTCCGTGGGATATAACCGAGCGCCATCACTCCTCGCTCTCCGGCCTGATTATGGAATTGCTGCTCGATCTCACCGCAGAGCCATCCTTTCATTCCCACCATCACCAGCTTGTATCCAGCCAGCTTGCCCTCAGCCCTTAGCGTTCGCCAGGCCTGCAGCAGCCTGACCAGGTTCTTGCGGGGTTCCCAGGTGCCGACGGTAAGAACATATTTTTCCGGCAGGTTGAAACGGTATCTGATCCGGAGAAGTTCATCGGGGGTGATCGATTGCCGGAAGATGTCGTCGATCCCTCCGTGGATTACCGCTATCTTATTCGCGGAGACCGGATAGAGGGAGGTTAGCTCATCCCGGGTAAACCGGGAGATGACAATAATCCGGTCCGCTCGCTCCAGGCTTCCGGGGATGGACGTCTCGAGGTAACGCAAATTTTTCGGTTCGGTAAACTCCGGATAACGTTTAAAAGAGAGATCGTAGATGGTGATGACAACCGGTTTTTTCTTGACCGGACGGGCCACGAAATCCGGGAAGTGGTAGAGATCCATCCCCCGGATCAGCCAGTTCAGGGGAGGGAAACCAAGCCGCTTCCAACCCAGGCTAAGAATCCGCCCCGGGATCCTTTTCCCCAGAGGAGCCAACTTCTTATAGACTTGGGGCGGGAGATCGACGTGCCCTCTGCTGCTGAAAAAAAACGGATAAATCCGGTCGGAGCCGGAGATTGAAGCCAGTCCCCGCAGAAGTCCCAGGGTATAGTATCCGACCCCGGTCAGAGGTCTGGTCAGACACTGAATATCAATTCCGATCTTCATTATTAATCGGCGGACCGAAGATTAGACTGAAGAAATGACTTAAATGCCCGGTAATTGTTGGGCATGGTGAGAGGTTCTCCGCTCCTCTCTTCCAGGCCTCGCAAACTCGGGGGGACCGGAGGATGGATCCCGAGCAGTTCTTCGATCTCATCGGGAAACTTGGCTGGATGGGCGGTTTCGATTGAGATGCAGAGCGGGAAATCACCTTCCTCTTCCAGGAATTTCTCCAATCCTCTCCAGCCTACCGCTCCGTGAGGCTCCAGGAGGAGGCCGTGCTTTTTGTATGCCTCCACGATAGTCTTCTTGGTCTCCTCATCGCTTACGCTTACCGAGAAGATCCGCTTTCTCATCAGGTCAAGATCGGGAACAGCATGAACCTTCCCCTCTTTATCGACATTACCCCCGTAGATATCGAAGAAGCGGGCGAGGTTGCTGGGGTGGCCTACGTTCATGGCGTTGGAGAGGCATTTCCGGGACGGATCGATCTTATGGTAGATTCCGCGAGAGAGAAATTGAGAAAATTCATTATTCTCATTGGTAGGCATCAGCAGCCGGTGGAGGGGAAGCCCCATCCGTCGGGCCAGTTCGCAGCCGAAAGCATTGCCGAAGTTGCCCGAAGGAACGGAGATGACGGCTTCTTCCCCCGCTTCCGCGACCTGGGCGTACCCCCAGATATAATAGATGGTCTGGGGAAGGATGCGGCCGATATTGATGGAGTTAGCTGAGGTGAGATTCAGAGCGGAGAGATCCTCGTCGAGGAAGGCCCGCTTGACCATGTTCTGGCAGTCGTCGAATTTGCCGTCCACCATCAGCGCCCTGACATTCTCCCCGATGGTATCAAGCTGCTTCTTCTGACGCGCGCTGACCTCCCGGGCCGGATAAAGAATATAGACATCGATCCCCTCCACCCCCTTGAAGGCTTCACCGATGGCGCTGCCGGTATCCCCCGAGGTGGCGACCAGAACGTTCAGATGGCTATGCGGCCCGCGCAGATAACTCATCAGGCGGGACATGAGGCGGGCGGCAAAATCCTTGAAGGAGGCGGTCGGCCCCCGGTCGAGCCGCATCACATACTTTCGATCGTAAACGCGCTCGAGGGGGATCTCGAAGTTATAGGCTTCCCGGATAATGTCCTCCAGGACGTCGCCGGGAACGCAGTCTTCCCAGAACCTTTTTCCAACCGCCAGCGCCGCTTCCCGGTAGGGCTTACTCTTAAGCTCCGCGATCTCCCGGAAAGAGAGAGAAGGGAGCCTCTCGGGCATAAAGAGACCACCATCCGGGGCCTGGCCCATAATCAGGGCATTGGGGAAGTTGACCCGGTTTCGAAATGGTTTGATTCCCTTCAGTCGGGAATTTCGGTTCGTACTGTAATAGCGAATTGGTTCCATGATACTTAATGAGGCGCCCTAAGAATATATAATGCTGAAATTGTAGAAGGTAAAGATTGGGGAAAAGTTGAATGAGGGTGACTTGAACGGAACATGGCTTTTCTTAAGTAATTATGGTTGCCCCGCAAGGGAAGAAAACCAGTCTGTGAACCTCCTCAAATAATGAATTTTAAAAGATCCATTATCCGGGAAGGGTCCTCTGTTGCAGGGAAAGCTACCATGCCCGCGTGAAGCAGTCAAATGAAAATGAGTCTAGGAGCCTGTCCGAACACGGTCTTATCTTATTATGGGAATGTCTCCGGTTTTCCCGAAGTAGACACGGGTTATTCCCCGGAGTACCCAGAGCCCTCTATCGGGTCGGAAGATCCCCATTTCATCCGAACCATCACCATCACCATCACCCCGAATAGGGATGTCAGTGACTGTACCGAGATAACACCTAGCTCCCCCTCTGAGTGCCCAGAGCCCGGTCGAAGGTCGGAAGATCCCGGCCTGGGAACGCCCCCCAGCGAACTTACCGGGAACGGGGATATCATCGTTACCCCCGAAATAGAAGCGGCTGATCCCCTTGATCGCCCAGAGCCCCCCCGCCTCGGCGGGGCGGAAGATCCCGGGCTCCGTCGAGCCGTCATTATCATAGTCTCCCGGAACCGGATAATCGCCCCTCCGACCGTAGTAAAAGCGGCTGATCCCCCTGATTATCCAGAGTCCGTTGCTTTCCCGGAAGAGGGCATGCTCAAGACGACCGTCCCCGTCATAATCGGCGGGGATGGGAAGATCATTCACCGTGCCGAAGTAAAAGCGGCTGATCCCCCGGATCGCCCAGAGCCCGGTAATACGCCGGTAAATACCAACTTCGGAGGTCCCATCCCCGTCATAATCGGCGGGGATCGGAATGTCCGCAGTCTTGCCGAAATACAGCCGGGTTATTCCCCTGGCCGCCCAGAGCCCGGTCGAGTCGCGGTATACCGCGATATCGCTATCTCCATCGCCATCGTAATCCGCTCGGCTTATGAAGACCGGGTCCGCGGCCTCAACCGGACCGATATCAGGTCTGCGGCCCCTTTTGCGGGGATTTCCGTAGAAATCGAAAGACGGTAAAAGAATCCCGGTATTTCCGCCGTTGTCTCGACAGGGAGAAGCATAGGAAGCCCTGAAATCTCCCCCCTCCGGGTTGACCAGGAGAGGCCCCCCGGAGATATTATCAGAGCAGGCGGGAAATTCGTTCAAGGCCGCCACGTTGACGGCAGAGACCAGGCCGGAATAAAGTCCGCCCGGCATATTAAAATAAAGGGAGTTGCGGGAACGAAGGTCCGGGGTCCCAACATAGAAGGTATGATCAAGGTCAATAAAGATGGAATTCGCCACTTCGAATTTCTCGGCTGTGGGCTCACCCCAGGCATATGTGCCGGCATAGCCGTCACCCTTCTTCATGAGTATGGAATTTATCATCCGACAGGGGCCTTCCTCGATGACAAAAGCGGCGCCGGCGTCGGCGTCGTAAATGACGGAGTTGATCACTTCGCCGCCGTGCCAGAACTTAACACCGTTTCTTCCGATACCGGAGAGCAATGTGTTTATCACGCAAACCCGGAATGACTTGGCGTCTATCCCGTCTCCTTCGATGTTTTCCACCCGGCAGTTGTCGATCAGCACATTGTGGCAGTTTACTACCGCGAAACCGTTCACCGCCGTGCTGCCGGTAGGCTGGGGATCGTTGTAAACCTCGACACCGGTGATCCTCAAGCCCTTCACATTGGCGTCATCCTCATCTCCGATGTTTGTGGGCATATCAACGCCTTCGATAGAGATATCGGAAAAAATCAGTCCTTCGATCTGGTATTTAATGCCGGGATCAAGTGGGTCAAATTCCCGCCCGGAAAAATAGCCTTCAGTCACGTAATTGGCAGAAAACAGCTCGCTGATGAAGGTGGGCCCTCTCTTTCTGAACTCCCGTGCTCGGATATTTTTAATCACTAAGTTTTCGAGTGGCGGCTGATCGAACTGGGTACCGAAGACAAAAGGGGTGGACCAACCCTCCAGGGTGAGATTACAGATGGTGATGTTATGACCGGGGTAATATGAATGGAAGAGCACCTCTTCGCCCCACGAAGTGGGGTTGGCCGGCCAGATGTCGGGTCGGATGGTGACCTCCTCGCCGGGATAAGCGGTTATCATCAGGTCTCCCCGCTCGATCATGAGATACTCGTAAAGGGCCGGCCGGTAATAGGTTCCTCCTCGAAGGTAGATTACGAAGGGGACCGCAGGATTTGCATTGGCGTACTCTATCGCTGCTCCCAGGTGTTTTTTCGGAGTGGACGGCGAGAGACCGGAATTGGAATCATCTCCGTCGGTTGCCACATAGACGGGTGTCATCCCCGCCGCGGAAGAGCGATCTTCCGGTATCTCTCCTTCAGCAAGATATTCAGATGCCGCCAGAAGCTCGGAAAGTGGAGGTTTTGTTCTCGCTTCCGCCGGGGCGGAGACCAGAAACATGGGGAGAAGCAGGGAGAGGAAGATAATATTGCCAACTAATTTTAAACGGGAATCTCTTGCCAGAGAGTGAATTCCGGCTTCTTTCGAGCGCTTCGGAAAGAAAATATTTACGGGTAACCGATTCATATCGTTTCTTCCTCGGCTTATACCTTAATATACGCTATATTTTGTCAATCTTCAACCTCGGTATATCTTAGCCCGGTATTATTGCTCCCGATGGTATTTTTTCCGGAATAGCTTTACCGCCCGTATCTCTTTTCTCGCTTGACGCCCCTCATGCCCGGTGGGATTATTGCGATATCAATTATGATACGGGAATCTGCGGATGAAGCCTGGAGAAGAGAAAAAAATACGGGTGCCGGCCCGGCTGGAGAACCTGGAGAAGTTGATCGACTTTACTCTCTCCTGCCTGCGGTCCGCCGGAATCGAGGGGGAGACGGCCTCCGATATCCACCTGGCGGTCGATGAGGCCTGTACCAACTGCATCAGTTATACCTACCCCTCCGGTTCGCCGGGGGATATCGAGCTCACCTGCACCCTCTCTGAGCGGTCATTTGTCGCTACTGTCCGGGACTGGGGGATCACCTTCAATCCCCTGAAAGTCGGCCCCCCGGACCTCAATCTCGATATCGACCGGCGTCCGGTCGGCGGCCTGGGTGTCTATCTGATGAAAAAGTTCTCCGATCGATTGGAGTACCGCCGCGAGAATGGTTCCAACCTCCTCACCATCATCAAAATGCTCGATTAACCTATTGCGAAGAAACAGGGAGGGGGAGATTCAGGACCCGGGAGAAGCGGTCTCCCGTTCTTTAAGGATCTCTTGATACCGTTTATCCCGCCGCCGCCGGCACTCATCGCCGCCGCCGGCGAGCTCGGGATCTTTCCACATCGCGTCGAACTCGGCCATGAAGCCATCCACCAGGTGTTGTTCTTCCGGGCCGGAGAATATCATGATGTTTTCAAGGTTCTTGATCTCGGCTGAGCTCGACCAGTTATAGCTTCCCGTGACCAGGATATTGCCGTTGATAATCACGGCCTTGTGGTGCCAGATATGTGACTTCTGGTGAAAGTGGTCGTAGGCCGGCTTACCTTCCTGTTCATTCCAGGACCAGCCCGGGTAATAATGGTACCGCACCTCGATATTGGGGATCGGCCTGCCCCGGAACTGGCTCATCAGCACCTTCTCCGTCTTCTCGATCTTCCGCGCTTTCTTCTCCTCGTCATCTTCGATATAGGCTGCCGACCGGATCGCCTCGGTCCGGTACTCTTCCGGATCCCCGCTGATGACGCTCTCCAGGTAGGGGATGACCGAGAACGGCGACTCCAGCATGCTCAGGTTGGCCAGAACCCTGATCTTGACATTGGGGTAATCACGCCCGATCCGGAGGAGTTCGTCGGCCAGGCGCTTGGAGGTAAAGCTGAAGATAGCCACGTCGATGCTGCCGCTCTGATCTCTCGGCGTAAGCGGCGCGGCCTCTTTGAAGAGATAAATGATCTCGTCAACCAGGGGGCGGGTGCTGTTGAAGATAACCTCGACCTCGCCGAAAGACCGGGGGGCTGATGGACATAGTAGAACGATCATCAAGAAAAGGCCGGTTAGTACTCTCATTTTTCCTCCCCCGCTTGTGCCGATTCCACCCGCCACCGGCCCATCTTCCAGAGTCGGTTGAACTCTTCCTGGAAGGCCGTAACCACGGAAGGACAGTTCCGGAAGAAGAAGCGGTTCTCATGATAGATCAGCGTGGCCAGGCGGCTGATGTTGGCGGAGCCGTTATAGCAATCCCGGCGATCGAAGATGCCGAACTTTTCGTGCATGGTCTTGAACGGGATCCCGGTCAACTGTTCGGTCTTTTCGGAATCGAGAACCTTGACTTCAATCACCGGGTTCTCCTTCTTCAAGTCTTCGATCATCGGGTCGATTATCGGCTTCTCGGTTACAAAGTCTTTGATTGATTCGTCGAGGAAGATCCTGATCTTGACCCCCCGCTGGTTCGCTTTCAGGAGTTCGAAATACTCGTCCGAGCGGTTGTCCAGAATATAGGAAGCGATATCGATGGTCTTCTTCGCTCGCCGGATCATATCCACCAGGGGGGTGCTCATGTTGCCGGCCGCCGGATTTTCATTGGTCAGGTCCGGCTGAAGTAGAAGAATTTTCTTGTTGTAATTCCGGGGTGCCAACCCCCCGGTGGGGCCGAAATAGACTTCAGAGCGACAGGGCGCGGTATTCTCGCCGGCACCGCCGGGGAGAAAAGTCAGAGAAAAGAGGGCCATTATAAATATTATCTTCATAAGATGTTACTATACCAGGGTGCGCCGGATTCACCAAGTTGATTTTTATCTGCTCGAATAAGCGTTTAAAGCTCCAGGAACGATTTGAACCGCTTGAAAGAGGTATCTGTATTCTTCCCATTTGCTTTAAGATATGCGATTACCGCCGGCACTTCCGTTCTTAAGTACGGGTTGATCCTCTTCTCATCGCCGATGGTGGACACGACGGGAGGGGGAGTATATGACTGCCAAAAACGCTTTATATGATCGTTGCCGGGTTCGATCTGCATGGCGCGGAGGATCGATCTCTCCGTATAATCATGTCCGGGGTAGACAACCGTCTCTTCCGGAAGTGAGATGAGCCGGGTCAGCGATCCCCGAAAGGCCTTGAACAGTCCCGGGACAGAATTCCCCACATTGGCAATTAAAAGGGTATCACCCGTTATGACCCAGCCATTACCCCGAAAACAGACTGAATCCTGGGTATGCCCGGGCGTAGGCATCACTTCTATTTCTCCTCCCTCAAGTGTGATATATTCTGTTCCGGTTGAGCGCATAATTCGCGCCCCGCTCTTCGCCGCCAGCAAACTGTCGCCCAAGGTATGATCGGAGTGAGAATGAGTATTCCAAATTCCTTTCAGATGGATTCCGTGTTGCTGGATATAGTCCCATAAAAATCCGGGATCACCCGGATCGATCGCAATCCCCGTATGTTCGTCGTGGATCAGATAACCCAGGTTGTCATTGCCGTATCTGAATTGTATTACTTTGAGCATTGGCACATTCCTCATTGATAAAACCCTCGCTATCCATTATAACATTTAAACCTAAAGTCGGAGGCGCTAATTGATGAAACAGTTATATATACTTGATCCCTTCGAAAAACTTCACATCACCAGTGACACCTCGATATTATTGATGAACGAGGCGCTTCACCGGGGCCATGAGGTTTATTCCTGTACCGAATTTGATATATCGCGATCACGCGCCTCAACTTCCTGTCTCGCCCGACACCATCGTAATGAGATAGGTGAATCTATCCGGCTGTCATCACTGACTGAAACCAGATATAACCTGGAATCGTTTGATGTCATCTTAATCAGGAAGGATCCGCCCTTCGATGAATCTTATCTCATCCTCCTTCTTCTCCTTGTGGACATTCGCGGGCCCCGGATCATTAATAAGCCTCTCTCCCTTTTGCGTTATAATGAAAAGCTTTCCATCTTCCTCTTTCCGGAATTTATTACCGAAACAATAGTAACTTCCTCTCTCTCCAGAATCATCCGGTTTGTCACCGAGGTCGGCGGCACGGTGGTTCTCAAACCTCTCTATTCTTGCAGCGGAAAAGACGTTGAACTTCTGCTGGCCACCGATCCCGGATTGAAGGAGATAATCCTATCCGCGACCGGCAACGAAACACGGAAGATTATGATTCAGCGATATCTTCCGGAGGTAACGGCCGGTGAGACCCGTATCTTCATGCTGGGGGATAGTCCTCTGGCGGTTATGAAGAAAATACCTGCTCCGGGTTCCTTCAAGGCCAACTTTGATTTCGGAGCTCATGGAGCACCGCATATACTGACGGAGAAGGAAGGGGAGATCTCGCGTGCTGTCGGCGCGTTCTGCAGTGAAGAAGATATCGTTCTCTCCGCGTTGGATATTATCGCTGGGCATCTCTCTGAGTTCAATATTACCAGTCCGGGTTTGCTGGCGGAATCAAATCAAGTGGATAATGTCCACTATGAAGAGCCCATCATCCAATTTTTAGCCAATCAATCAAGGAAGTGATTCCTCCCCTTTGTCTGAAGATCCGGTAAGCCCTATCACCGCAAGTTTCTCCCTCTCTCAGGAGAAGCTTGAGTGGATCCAGGTAAATTCTATCTTCTTCCGGTAGTCCCTCCCGTGCTTTTTCCGCCAGTTCACCCGGTGATATCAACGGGTTGTAAAGCCGGTTGTTATAAAAAAGTCCTTTTACCAGGGCGGCGATAGCCAGCAACATCTCGGGCCGATTGGAGTCGAACGGCCTGATCTCCAGAGTGGTGTTGTTAAATCTGACCAGGGAGAAGATCGTATTCAGGTGAAGGAGCCAATCTTTAAGAACAGGGAAAAAACCGTGATATCCTTCCGTGAGAAATTGCCGGAAGGTCACACGCTCTGCTAATTCATGATACCGGCCGTCCCGATAGAGGAAGATGATCGGAATATTGAGCGCGTAATCGACATAATCGACGAAGGAGCCGATCGGTTTCGCGCATCCGGCCGGAATCCCGCTTCTCTCTTTATCAGTCCCACACCAGAACTGCTTCCGGAAGTTGTTGGTATAACGGTAGGTAGCGTCATAGATCGACGAATTGCCGCAGAAGGGGGTGAGGGCATTAGAGAGGATAATGGCATTACGGAGTTTACGAATGGCATCCTCTTCCGAGTTGTAGTCGATGCTGACCTGAATTGCCGCGGTCTGTTTCATCATGTAGAGACTCAAACCGGGTTTCTTCGCCCAGTATCTTCGCATGATCTGGTAGCGCTTCTTCGGCATCCAGGGGACCGCCTCGAATGGATTGATTGGATCCACACCAAAAGCGATGAAGATAACCCCCAGTGATTCGGCTTCTTTGAGTAATTTCCGGTAGTTTGAAAGCTTCTCTGCTAACTCCCTGATAGCCCGGCAGGGGCTGAAAGAAGCCTCCAGTTGCCCTCCGGGTTCGATACTGATGGTGAAATCCTCATGCTCAAGACCAACGATCTTATCAGCTTCTTTTATCGGCCGGCCGCCGCTCTGTCCCAACAGAAACTCCAGAATTTTTTTTATCCCGGGTGAGCCGTCGTAACCAAGCCGGGTAAAGCTCTCCTTATTCAGGCAGAAGATCTCATACTCCGCTCCAACGTGGTTCTCGGAGGGCGGTACAATCGAGCCTCGGAAAAAATCGATCAGGTCCTCAACTGTTAACTTCGCGGTTCTGCTCATGTCCAGACATGAGCATAGAGCCGGTGACAAAGAAAGTTCAAATTGCTGGAGAAATAAGTAGATAAATCCCGGAGAAACGGTTAGTTTAAGATTATTGCCGATAGAATCCAATTTTAATTTTTCCGGAGGAAAAATTATGAGCGTAATCAAAGAGATCAGAGCTCGGGAGATCCTGGATTCCCGGGGAAATCCGACCGTGGAAGTTGATTTAAGTTTGGAGAGCGGTGCTTTCGGCCGGGCGTCGGTTCCTTCCGGCGCTTCCACCGGTGAACATGAAGCCCTGGAGTTGCGCGACCAGGATCCGGCCCGTTACCAGGGTAAGGGTGTCCTCCAGGCGGTCGGCAACGTAAACGGCCGGTTACGGGATGAACTGATCGGTCGGGATTTCCCCGACCAGGCCGCCCTCGACAACCTGATGATCGAGCTGGACGGCACCCCCGGCAAGAGCAATCTGGGGGCCAACGCCCTGCTGGGTATATCATTGGCCTTTGCCAAAGCCTGCGCCGCGGAGAAAGGCCTTCCGCTCTTTGAATATCTGGGCGGAGAAGAGGCCCGGGTCCTCCCCATCCCGATGCTTAATATCCTGAATGGGGGCGAGCATGCCGACAATAATGTCGATCTCCAGGAGTTCATGATCATGCCCCGCGGAGCGGGCTCCTTCCGGGAAGGGCTCCGAATGGCGGTGGAGATCTTCCACACCCTCAAGGGGGTCCTCAAGGCCAGGGGCTTCTCCACCGGTGTGGGGGATGAAGGAGGCTTCGCCCCCGACCTGGATTCCAACGAGGAAGCGATCCAGATCATCCTGGAAGCCGTCAAAGAAGCCGGCTATCGGGCCGGTCAGGATATCTTTATCTGTCTCGATCCGGCCGCCAGCGAATTTTTTGAAGACGGGCGGTATATACTGAAAGCTGATGGGGGCGCAAAGAGGACCTCGGCGGAGATGGTGGAGTATTACGCCCGTTGGGTGGAGAAGTACCCCATCTTCTCGATTGAAGACGGGTTGGCGGAAGACGACTGGTCGGGTTGGAAGTTGATGACCGAACAACTCGGTTCCAAGATCCAGCTGGTCGGTGACGACCTCTTCGTGACCAACACCGAACGGTTGAAGCGGGGTATCGATGAAGGCGTGGCCAATGCCATTCTGATCAAGCTGAACCAGATCGGGACCCTGACCGAGACCCTCTCGGCGATCCGGATGGCAAAAGAGGCCGGATATGCCTGTGTGATCAGTCATCGCAGCGGCGAGACGGAAGACAACTATATCGCCGATATCGCGGTTGCCACCAATATCGGCCAGATCAAGACCGGATCCGCCTGCCGGTCGGAGCGGGTGGGCAAATATAACCAGCTCCTGCGGATTGAGGAGATCCTGGGCGACCGGGCGCTCTACGGCCTGTCGTAGCCGTTCGGCCGGGATCTGTAGCGGGATCTCCGCCAGTAATAAGTTAATTGGGGAAGACCGGTTTGAATCGCCTCCTGAAGATACTCTGGTTGACGGGTTTGACCGTTCTCCTGGTCGGATTCGGATATCTCTTCTATCACAAGTTCGTAAAATTGCGCGAGTTGCGCCGGCAGCAGATTATTTATCAGGAAAGAATCGATCTGCTGGAAGATGATGTGGCACGGTTGAGCAAAGAGATAGCCGAGCTTCGGAATGACCCGGCCCAACTTGAGAAATTGGCCCGGGAGAAGCTGGGCCTGGTGGGGAAGAACGAGAAGATCTTCATCATCGAGCCGACACCGCACCCCGAGTAGAATGCCGGGTTGGATATAGATGACTTTTGCTCCTCTCGATTATCTGGTTTTAATCCTATATTTCATCTCCATCGCATCGATCGGGCTTTGGGCCGGCCGGCGTGAGAAGAATACCGAAGATTATTTTTTAGGCGGACGCTCGATGCCCTGGTGGGCGGTGACCTTCTCCATCCTGGCCACCGAGGTGAGCGCCGTCACCTTCATTGGTGCGCCGGGAGCGTCATACCTGGGAAACTACGCCTATCTCCAGTTCGCCTTCGGCTCTCTGCTGGGGAGGATATTGATCGCCTTTCTCTTTCTCCCCGCTTTCTACCGGGGGCGTGTCACCTCGATCTACCAGTTTCTCAACCAGCGGTTCGGTGAGAGAAGTCGGCTGACCGCGGTAATATTCTTCTTTGTCACCCGCCTCCTGGCCAGCGGGGTGCGCTTACTGGTCGTCTCCCTGGTTCTCAGCGTGGTTACCGGGCTCCCTCTCTTCATAATCATAATCGCGGTGGCGATTATCGCCCTCTTCTATACCCTGATCGGGGGGATCAAGGCGGTGATCTGGACCGATGTCTTTCAATTCATCATCTTCATGGGCGGCGCCTGGGTTGTTATCTTCTTTCTCTTAGACGCTATCCCCGGCGGATGGGAAGGGCTGCGAACATTCGTCGCGCCGGAGAAGTTCAGGATCTTCGACTTTCGTCTTACCTTCACCGGGAGCCAGGTCTTCCTGATCGCTTTTATCAACGGCTGTTTCCAGACCTTTGCCGCCCTCGGGACCGACCAGGATCTGACCCAGCGGATGCTGACTTGCAAAAACCTTAAGCAGAGCCAGCGGGCTTTGCTCCTGACCGGCCTCCTCGATTTCCCGATCGTCTTTACCTACCTCCTGATCGGAACCGCCCTCTTCTGCCTCTACAACGTTCTGGGGCATCATATCCCGGCATCATTCCTGGCCGATCCTGATACCATCTTCCCGTATTTCATCATGACGGCCCTCCCCGCCGGCGTCCGGGGATTGCTGATCGCCTCCATCTTCGCCGCCGCCATGTCCAGTCTTGACTCGGCCATCAACGCCCTCTCCTCGAGCGCGATCATGGATATCTACAAGCCGTTCATCCGCCCCGGGGCTTCGGAAAAGCACTATCTGAAAGTCTCCCGGATCTTCGTGGCCGCGTTCTGTCTTCTTCTGGTTATCTCCGCCCTTCTTCTAAACAGAATCCCCGGCGGGAAGCTCTGGCTCGGCTTCAAGGTGACCGGGTTTACCTATGGCGCCTTGCTGGGGATATTCTTGTTGGGGGTCCTGACCCGGAGGAGTAATGACCGGATGAACCTCTGGGCCATGATCAGCAGTGCTCTCTTCCTACTTACTCTCACTCTGATCGAGCAATTTCTCCTGGGGGGGGAGACCCTCCTCGCCTGGCCCTGGTATGTGGTAATCGGAACCGCCTGGACCTTCCTCTGGGGCTGGCTCTTCTCCCGCCCTTATTCAACAAATAATACATTGTAATATTTGTTGAATAAGAGTGTGATGGGAGAGAAATTTAAAGATGAGATTCAAGAAATAATTGATCGCTGCGATGTCTGTATCGGGGCGGCCGCCGGAGAGACGGGCGTCCTGAGCGTCATGCTGAGATCACTTTCGGCCATTCTCCAATCGGGCCTGGTTCTCGGCGCGATCGTCGCCACATTCCTGAACCTGGTCCTGCCGCGAACAGATCAGGCCGGCCGCTTATAAACGACCAGGTGATCTTGCATCTGGTTAAGCGGTATCTTCTTCAGCCAGAACTTATCATAGATGTTTTCAGTAATCTCTTCCCTCTGCTTCCGGGTATATTTATGCACATTGGGATAGAGTAGAATCATCCAGATCACCGACATAAATTTTCCGAAATCATCGACAAAGAACCGGACCCGGTGAGTCCGCTGGTCGATCACAGCTTTATTAAATATCTTGTTCTTCTTCAACCCCTTCCCGAAAGCCTTGAGGTCCTGGTCGTTCCGGCAGCCGAAATATTTTCCAGCAAAATGGTTGTAGAGCCAGGTGGTGGAGTATTGATCTTGACACTCAGAAGCCATCATCACGGCATGAATCGCCCCCCGGGAGGCCAGGATCTTCCGGTAAAGATTCTCAATGAGAGCTTCCCATTCCGATTCCCGGCTGTAATACAGGGAATGATGAAGGACAATCAGATCCAGCTTCTTCCCTCCAAGCCGATTCTTGACAAATTGCTCCACTTTCTGGGCACGGATCAGGACCCGATTGTAATCGACTCTGATTGTGGTTACGTGTTTTATCCACTCTCGGCGGAGTTGTTCCTTGACGATGCCGAGCGGTACACTATCGATATCGAGAAGATATAGCCCTCCTCGCGCGGTAGGTTCCAGGATCCGGAACTGGGGTTCGGAGCCGGAGCCGATAGAGAGGGCGCGCAGTTCTCTGGAGAGAGGGAGCTCTCTATCCAGAGTTCTGATCACCTTCATCAGCACCTCGCCGATATCAATCTTGTCGCTGCTGTAGAGTGCCCAGATCTTGTCTTCATCATACATATCGGAATTACCAACCTTGATCCCGATCTCAATCAGTTTTTTTCTGTCGTTCCCTTTAATCATCACATTCCTCCTTCCATTCTCTTCCGATTATTGAATTTTGTTGAATAAAATTATCCCCCTTGATGTCACAGTCGCCCCATCAAACGGTAGGCGATGATCCCGATCCATTCGTGGATACAACTGGAAGATATCTTGAAGTTACCGGCGGAGGGGAGGAAGCTGAGGGGATCAATGGCAAGAACCCGGAGGGGATAGTCGGCCGCCTCCGGGAGAGGATCGAGTCCGATACTCTTCATGACCAATACCGCCCGCGGCATATGGATGGTGGAGGTGACCAGGATAACCCGGTGAACCGGGGAGTCCGGGAACTTCCGGTCGAGGAGCCGTTCTGTCTCCCGGACGTTCTCGTAGGTATTACGGGAAGTGGCTTCCATCCAGAAGTCAGCCCCCGGAATACCCATCGAGAGGGCGTACTTCCGGGCCAGGTCCACCTCTATTGACTCCTTGTTGAAGGGGTTGCCGCTCCCCCCGCTGTATATTATCGGAACTCTTCCCCCGTATTCCCGGTAGAGTTCAATACCGCGCCATAACCGCCTCCAGCTCGGCCCCGAAAGTTCAGGACGCGGGTGGAGGGGGCTTTTCCGGCCTCCCCCCCCGGCCAGGATAACGATCGCTTCCGGTTCAGCCCCGGTGAATAGGGCTGAGTCTTTTTCCTTTGACTCTAGGAACCGGGGAACCGCTCTCTCCAGGCTCCTGACCAGGAGATAGGTTACCGGCCCGGTGGTGAGGAGGTAATAACTTACCATGATCACTATCAGGATTCTTCCGGCCCACTTCATCTTTTTTGCGACAAGCAGATAGAATGCAATGCCCATCCCGATCAAGATCGCGAGAGGGGGGAGGAAGAAGGGCTTGATCAGTTTTAGGAGGGTAAACATGTTTAAAAATAGATAGTTCAGATTATGGCGTTTAGAGAGAGTGTAAAATCATTCCTGTTGATATAAATGGCTGGTTTCATAACGAACGATTATAATATAATTCCGGATATAAATATAGACTGGAGATGCTCTTTTTCTGTTAACAATGTTCGCTTGGAAGAAAAAATATCGTGAGAAAATTCGCCGCCGGTCTTTCCCTTCGGAGTGGATTGAGTTCATAAGAGAAAATGTCCCCTATTTCCGGGCTCTTCCAGAAGAGGACCGGAAAGAACTGCTCGGTGACATACTGGTCTTCCTGGATGAGAAACATTTTGAGGGGTGCGGTGGGTTGGAGATAACGGATGAGATCAGGGTCACCATCGCCGCCGAGGCCTGTATTCTCCAGCTTCATCGTAAGAATAATAATTATCCCCGCCTCCGTTCGATTCTGGTCTATCCTCATGCCTATCAGGTGACCGGCCGGAAGGTGGAACCGGGTGGATTTATCCGGGAAGGAGTGGAAACCCGGGGTGGTGAATCGTGGAGTCGGGGATCGGTAGTTCTTTCCTGGGATGACGTCAGGAAGAGCGCCGCGGATATTCACGATGGCCATAATGTGGCCCTCCATGAGTTCGCCCATCAACTGGACCAGGAAGACGGGAGCGCTGACGGGGCTCCGGTGTTGCCCCACCGTTCGATGTACCTTACCTGGGCCCGGGTCCTGGGGAAGGAATATCAGGATCTACTGACTCGGATCGAGTCTCATCACCCGGTCGATATCGACCCTTACGGAGCGATCTCCCCGGCCGAATTTTTTGCGGTGGTTACCGAATACTTCTTTGAAAAGCCGGTCCGGTTGAAGCGTAAGCACCCTGAACTTTACGAGGAGCTGCGCCTGTTTTATAATCAGGATCCGGCTGCTCTCCTCAGTTAGGAGTAGTTAGGAGTTGAGTCTACTGCCGCACCCCATGGATGAATATCCGGTCGGGGGGCGCCCCCGACCGGTAGACTTCATCGATCACCCGCAGCAGAGGGTACTCCTTCGGGTTGCTCCGGATATGCCGGATCGTATGGTAGCACCAGATCAGTGACGGGTTGTTCGTGGCAATCGGTGCCAGGTAACGCTGGCCGTACAATAGATACCGGATCCCATACCGGCGGATAAAGTCATTCAGAACCATCGGTGTGATCGGGAGGGCCAGGACTCTTTTCCCGGTCAGGTAAACCAGTTCCGGCGGATAGCCGACCTGGGCCATCACTCCATCCCCCGGCAGGTCCCGGAGGAGTTGGGCGGTTCGTGAAACCTCCACTTCCTTCTCCAGGGAGAAGATACAATGCCGGGCATGAACCAGATATATCGTCGTGGCTACCGCCAGAACCAGTATCAATCCCCGGGCAATTACTTTAAGAGCCCGGTTCGGATGGGGAAAGAAGGCACCCGCCCGGGCCACACCGTGGGCGAAGAGAAAACTCATCGGGAGCAGGATCGGAAACAGGAAACGCGGTTCGGGATGGAGGACTACCGGCAGCGTGAAGATAATCAGCAGGAGGGAGAAGAAGAAGGCGGCGTTATCACGGATCAGCCTCTTCTTGATTCCATGGATAATGGAATACAGGGCGGTGGCCGCGATAAAGCCGTAAAAGACCGTGGAGCAGAAGATGGGGAGGTTCACAAGCGGGGCGAGGGGGTAGACGTTGGCGTTGATCCGGAACTCGGAGAGGTCGACTGAGAAGTTGAACATTGTGGCGGTGGCGGGAAAGTAGCGGGGGGTGAAGAGCTGCCGGAAGGTGAAAGAGCGGACATATTCTATCGTCCCGTCGACACCGGCGGGGTAGAAAATGTTATGCTTGTATACGATTATTCTTACCAGGAGCCATCCGCCGTAAGCGATCAGCATAAATAAGCCCGATACCAGAACGGCTCTCAATCGGACCCCCGGTCTCCGGAAGACAAGGTAGGCGACCGCGAAGACGGGGATCAGGGAGAGGGCCAGATCCGATGTCAGGCAGCAGGCCGCCCCCGCCAAGCCCGCGCCGTATAAATATCGGCTGGATGGTCTTAATATCCCTTTAATAAATAAATAGAGGGAGACGGCAAAAAGCCCGAAAAACATCGAGTCTTTATAGACAACCCGGGATGTCGGGATATGGAGAGGGGAGATCGCCAACACGAAGAGGGCGATGACAATCCAGTAACGGTCCTTCTCGAAGAGGCGAAAGAGCTTTACCATTGCCGCGAAAGTGATCGCGGCGAAGACGAGGGAGACAGTCATCCCGGCAATATGATCGGGCAGCGTCAGCGAGAAAGCCCGGATCAGGTAAGGAAAGAGAGGAGGATGGACCAGGTAGAGCTGATTGTTGAAGAGGGTATGACGGGGAAAGGATCGGGCCAGGGTCAGGTACTTTGCCTCGTCCAGCGAGATGAAATAATATGGGGAAGGGACAAAGATCCTGACCAGGAGAAACAAGATAAAGGTTATAAGCAGCAACCAGCTTCCCGCTTTCATATTTCGGGACATCACACTTTCTGTTTCGTGAAAATAATAATTCATATCTGATTTTATTTAATCTATTATAATCAAATCATAGATAAAGGCAAACCATCCGTAAGGGTGGGACGCAAAGCTCCAGGGTCCCCCGCGTCAGCAGGCGGGGAATAGTCAGCTACCGGGTCAACGTGGTTATTGCGCCGCCAACTTTCGAAAGGGAGGTTTTCGTCAATGAGATTGTTCCCGGTATGTCTGTTGCTGTATTCGTACTTTAAGTACGATATTGATTGATCATCCGGAAACCACCTAACTCTAACCCAGGGAGGGGAATAGATATGGACGAAGCAAAGATTGAAAAAAAATACGAGGCTTTGAGTCCCTTTGAACTAAAAGACCAGCTGATCGCAATGGCGGAGAGTCCCCGGATTAAGATGATGCTCAACGCCGGGCGGGGCAACCCGAATTGGGTAGCGGTCTTCCCCCGGCTGGCCTACTCCATCCTCATAACCTTCGCCATCGAAGAATCGCACCGGGTCATGAGCCGTCCCGGAATCTCCGGCGCCCCGGACTCCAAAGGGATGGGCGAACGCTTTCTGGGTTTCTGTCGAATCCACGCCGAACAGCGGGGAACGCAGCTACTGGAGGATGGTTACAAGTTCGTGACCGAAAAACTCGGTCTGGACGGCGACTCCTATATCGGCGAGATGGTGGATGGTATTCTGGGCGACCACTACCCGGTCCCGGACAGAGTTTTGGATAACACCCAGAAGATCATCCGGGCCTATCTTGATTTGACCATGTGCGACAACGATCCCCCGGAAGGGACGATGGACCTCTTCGTGACCGAAGGCGGAACCGCCGCCATGACGTATATCTTCAACACGCTCAAGGAGAATGGGCTGATCCACCCCGGGGACAAGATCGCAATAGGAACTCCAATCTTCACCCCCTACATAGAGATCCCGGTCCTGAATGACTATCAACTTGTCGAAATCGAGGTTGAGCAGGATGAGGACAAGAATTGGCAGTACCCGGCAGCGGAGCTGGAAAAACTGGCCGACCCGGCCATTAAAGCCTTCTTCCTGGTCAATCCATCCAACCCCACCTCTGTCAGCATGGCCAAAGAATCCCTGGACAAGATCGCCGACCTGGTCAAGAACGAGCGGAAGGACCTGATCATTCTTACCGATGATGTTTACGGAACCTTTGTCAATGGCTTCAAATCACTCGTCGCCATCGCTCCCAAGAACACCATCCTGGTTTACTCTTATTCCAAGTACTTCGGAGCCACCGGTTGGAGACTCGGGGTGATCGGAATCTATGAAGACAATGTCATGGATAAGATGATCGCCGAGCTGCCCGAGGCCAAGAAGCAGGAGCTCTATGAGCGATACAAGACGATCTCGACCGATCCGGCCGGCATTAAACTGATTGACCGGCTGGTGGCTGACAGCCGGGCGGTCGCCCTCAACCATACTGCCGGTCTCTCCACTCCCCAGCAGGTTATGATGGTTCTCTTCTCTCTCCATGAACTCCTGGACATCGATTATCATCTTTACAAGAAAGAGATGCAGGATATCGTCCATGAACGCTATGAGACCCTCTATAAAGCGCTGGGGACTGAAGGACCCGAGCTGCCCTTCTATGCCTGTTACTATACCACGATCGATATCCGCAAGCTGGCCCGGGAACGCTACGGGGATGAGTTCGGCAAGTGGATGGAGACCGCCCATGAGCCGATCGACTTTGTCTGGCGGTTGGCGGAAGAGAAAGGGATCGTCCTGATGGACGGGGGAGGATTCGACGCCCCCGAGATGTCGGTCCGGGTCTCCCTGGCCAACCTCTTCAAGCCGGATTACGAGAACATCGGCAAGGGCATCAGCGCCCTCCTCGACCAGTACAAGTCGGAGTGGGAGGCCGGGAAATAATCGGAATAAGCTCGTAGTGCAGATCTTTTTCGCCGGCGGCGTAAAAATAAGGAGGTCTTAGTATGATTAGTGGTCTATTTGAATTTCTGCGGGAGAACCCCCCAATAGTTCTCTTCGCGGCTCTGGCCGGGGGATACGCACTGGGAAAAGTTAAATTCGGAAAATCCTTCTCGCTCGGCTCCACCACCAGCGTTCTCCTGATAGCGATTGTCCTGGGAGCGATCATCTTCCGCGGCCATGATGATCTGGACCTGGGCTTGATCAAGACCGTCTCCTTCGGTTTCTTCATCTTTGCCATCGGTTACAAGGTCGGCCCCGACTTTATCGGGGGGCTGAAGCGCGGCGGGGTCAAGTACGTTACGGTAGCGGTCTTCTTCTGCGTGGTAGCCCTGATCTCCGCTGTCTTCCTGGCCCGGGCCTTCGGTCTCAACGCGGGTTACGCCGGGGGTCTGATGGGAGGAGCTCTGACCCAGTCCGCGATCATCGGCACCGCGGACGGGGCTCTTCAGCACCTGGCCACGGGGAAGACCGCCTCGATCCTCAGCTCGGTCATCAATCTCAAGTCCGATGTTGCGGTGGCCTATGCCGTCACCTATATCTTTGGTACCGCTGGTCTGATTATTCTCCTGAAGGTTATCGGCAAGGTCTGGCGGATCGATCTTCCCGCCGAGGCCCAAAAAGCTCAGGCTGAACTGGGAGCCGCCGAAGCCCAGGATACGCTAGAAGCCTTCCACTGGTCGAATCTGATCGTCCCCCGGGCTTATCAAATTGAAAATCCCGAGGTGATCGGGAAGACCGTCAAAGAGATCGAAGATTCATTTCAGAAATCCGGTTTACATGATGCCTACCATGACGCCTATGTCTCCATAGTGAAGATCAAGAGGGGAGATAAGGTCATCGTCGATGTCCCCGGTGATATGAAGCTGGATAAAGGAGATGTTATTATTATCACCGGTCGGCGTTCCAGTCTCTTCGATTCCTGGGAGGATTTCGGCCCGGAAATTAGTGACAGTGTCATAGAAGAGATGATCGGGGAGATCCTCCCCATCTGCCTGACCAACAAGGATCTGGACGGGAAAACATTTGATGAGATCTTCACTGATTATGGGCACGGTTGCTTCGTCCGGAGCATCACCCGTCAGGGCCACGAACTTCCGCTTGGCCCCAAGCTGAAGATCTACCGGGGAGATATTATCAATGTGATCGGAGATCGCTCCGATGTGGAGGAACTGATTAAGGTTATCGGTTATCCCGAACGCCAGACCAATATAACCGACCTGGTCACGGTGGGTATCGGTCTCATCCTCGGAACCCTGATTGGACTGGTGGCCATAAAAGTGGGCGGCGTTCCGATTACCCTGGGCGTGGGAGGAGGTGTTCTGATCTCTGGTCTCTTCTTCGGCTGGCTTCGTTCGGTAAAGCCCACCTTCGGGTTGATCCCTACCGCGACGGTCTGGATATTCACTGACCTGGGGCTGAACTTTTTCATTGCCTGCGTCGGTATCGCGGCCGGACCCCGCGCTCTTGACGCGCTCCGGACGGCGGGAATTAATATCTTCCTGGCCGGGGTATGCCTGACCTCGATTCCCCACATCTTGACCTGGATCTTCGGTCTTTATGCAATCAAGCTCAACCCGGTTCTTCTTCTGGGAGCGATGACCGGGGCCGGAACCTGTACCGCCGCCATGAACTCGGTCAAAGAAGACGCGAAGAGCGCGGTCCCGGTGATCGGATACACCGTTCCCTACGCGATCGGGAACGTCCTCCTCACAGTCTGGGGCGCTTTGATTGTAAGTCTCGTATAAATCCCGATCTCTCGGCGTGGGCCGTAAATGTCCCAAAGAATAGAATTTCATCTGACCTTCGGAAGGCAAGCCTTTTTTCGGCTTGTTTTAGTATCTTCCGTTATGCCTCCCCGCCTGCAGCAGCTCCTTGACTTTTAATTAATGTGACGTTATTATTATCTTTAAAATTCGCTAATTGTGCCTTCTCCTCTTAAGAGGATTAGATAATGTTGACCAACCGCCTGACATCCCTGAGAAACAGCCTCACTTTCCTGAAGGTCTTTCTGCGCAATCCAGTCGGTATCGGAGCGGTCGCGCCAAGTTCCCGGGCGTTAGCAAAGGAAATGGTCAGAGATCTAAAACTAAACTCCGGGGAGACGATCCTGGAACTCGGGCCGGGCACCGGCTCGTTTACCACCCAGATCAACCGGATCATCCCGGACCCGAAGGATTACCTGGGCATCGAGCGCGAACCGCTGTTCATCCAATTGCTGAGAAAGCGTTTTCCGGACCTGGACTTCGTCACCGCCGGGGCGGAAGACGTTCGGAGAATTTATGAACAGGCCGGGTTGAACCCGGTCAAGGTAATTATCTCAAGCCTGCCTTTTGCCGGGGTGAAAAGCTCTGTTCATGACCTGATCATCGAAAACATATACTCCCTGGTGACGCCTGGCTGTATCTTCCGCACTTTTCAGTACATGCATACATACTTTTTGCCTTCCGCGGTTCGATTCCGCAGAAAAATGGGATCGATATCTTCCCGGTACAAACGCAGCCGGGTCATATTGCGAAATTTTCCCCCGGCTTACGTGCTCACATGGACGCGATAGCCGCGCTGAGTTTATACTTCGCAGCATCAAGTCTCTGGGCGATCAGGAGTTCCACCCGCCGCTGCTTAGGGCGGGAAGGGGACACACCCGTCAGCCGATAAAAAAGAAAAGGTTCCATCTCGCCTAACTTAATTTAAAATAGAATACTATGATCGCGATTGTTTCACTTTTATTGGTAATTACTCTTTCAATCTCTGTAACCAGAATAGCTTCAATGCTGTTAACCCACACCGGACTACCCAGGAATCGGGCCAGGTTTCAGGCGCGCTCCGCCTTTACCAGTTCCGGGTTTACGACCAGAGAGTCGGAAGAGGTCGTCAATAATCCCGTTCGGCGGAAGATTATTTCTCTTCTGATGCTCCTGGGAGGCGCGGGGACAGTTACCGTCTTCACCACACTGGTATTGACCATGCTCAACTTCCATGAACGGGGCATCTCACTGCCACATGTCTTGGTACTCGTCCTGGGATTGATGGTCTTATGGATAGTTGCCTCCAACCAATGGGTCGATCGCCATTTCTCAAACTTAGTCAACCATCTTTTGAAACGTTACACAAAACTGGAAGTCCGCGACTACGCCAGTTGTCTGCATATAGCCGGCGAATACAGGGTGGTAGAACTGCAGGTTGAGCCACAGGACTGGCTGGCCGACCGGAGCCTGGAAGAAGTCAGGCTGAGTGATGAGGGTATTCTGGTCCTCGGGATCACGAGAAGCGACGGCACTTATATCGGGGCGCCCAGCCCAAAAATGAAGATTGTCGCCAATGATGTTCTTACCCTCTATGGTCGAGTTTCCACCTTTGAGAAGCTGGATGAGCGCCGGAAGGGCGCTCACGGTGATGCCGAGCACCAGCATGCCGTAAAAGAGTATAATAATTTAGTAAAACGGGAGCAGGTTAAGGATCCTCTGGATCATCCCAATTTAAATCCTGAGGTTTCTTGACCCGGGGTGCGCGATTTTTAAAGATTACCGCATCGAACCGCATTGCCTGAGTCTATACTGTCTCAATGCCGCCCTATTTATGAATTGGGGCACTCAGTCAAAGATGCGGTAGTCCAGGCTCTTGCCGCCGGGGATACTTTTGCCGAAGATCAGGCGGGCGGTGTGGTAGACGACGAAGTACTCGACCGCGAACGGTAAAAACCCCAGAAATCCCACCACCGGCATCTCGAATATCTTTATCTCCGGCATGAAGGGTGCGGTATAGACCCACTTGGATCCGGCCCAGAAGTTCCAGAACTCCCAGAGAAGGCCGCAGACAACCCCCGAGGCAAAGAGGGCCGCTATCCGGCTTCCCTCCCCCTGGGTAAGATCGGCCAGGATGGAGCGGGTCCCGGAATAAAGATTGACCGGATCGAGAAAGAAGATCCATCCCAGCCAGATCATGATGAAGAGGTAGGTGGCGATGGTCGGGGGGAGCATCATCGGCAGAACCAGGAAGATCATGCCCAGAAGGATCAGTATGTAGGCGAAGACCGGTGATATCCGGAGGGGAGGGAGCTTGATCTTTTTGAAGAGGCCGGAGATATCTATCAACTCGGCGGTATAGAAGAGCCCCGGCATAATGGTGGCGAAGGAGAGCGCCATCCCGACGGCGGTCTCCCACGGGTTGGGCGGAAGGTCCACGTACGCCCAGTTCCTCAGGTGAAGATTATTCAGCTCGAAGACCCCCCAGAAGAGGACAGAGAAGACACACTGATAGATGAAGAGCCGGATGTTGTTCCGGATGATGCTCTTTCCCCGGATCCGGTAGATCACAGCGTCCAGGATAAGGATGTATCCCCACCAGCAGGCCGGTGTCGTCCAGTCCGCCAGGCGGGGCGAGCCGAACCATGAGTTCACCATCCCGCCGGCTATCAGAATGACCCCGATATAGAAGTAGAATACCATTTCTTTAGTCCCAAATATGAATCTCCGCTCATCTTTAATCGAAGCAATAATTGAATCTACTGTCGATAATCCGCGGTCGGTGGATTATATCACATTATTTTACACCTGGATGTCACCAACAATCCGTCTCAAGTACCGGGGGTTATTACAGGGCTGGCAAACTTCCCCGGCTCATCTTGTTGCCGGAATATCACCTATTGCTCCAAAGTATACCCGACTTATTCCACGGATTGACCACAGACCGGTTGTATCCCGGAAGATCCCGATATCATCCCGTCTATTCCCGGTATAGTCCGCAGGAACTAACCAAGAGAAACCGCTGCCGAAGTAGAATCTGGTGACTTCACGGATCGCCCAGAGGCCCCCCGCCTCGGCGGGGCGGAAAATCCCTGCCTCCCGGGTTCCATCACCGTTGTAATCTCCCGGCATGGGGATGTCATTTTCATCCCCGAAGTAGAAGCGGCTATATCCCCGGATCGCCCAGAGGTGGGAACTCCCCCTGAAGACCCCGAGCTCTACCGTTCCGTCACCGGTATAATCCCCCGGTATTGGAAGATCCCCATCTCTGCCGAAATAAACACGGGTCAGATTTTTTACGGCCCAGAGCCCGGATGCCTCCCTGAAGATCCCGGCATCACATTTCCCGTTGCCGTTATAGTCCCCCGGAAACGGCCGGTCGCCCACCGACCCAAAGTAGGTTCGGGTAAGCTTCCGGATCGCCCAGAGCCCGATATTATCTCGAAAAATTCCGGTTTCGGTTGTCTCGTTCCCATCCCAGTCCCCGGGGACCGGGATATCGCCGCTCCCCCCGAAATAAGCACGGGTCACTCCTCTGGTCGCCCAGAGACCGCTGACCGGCCGGAAGACGGCGATCTCATCCGTGCCGTCGCCGTTGTAGTCTCCCGACTCACAGACCGTGTTGCATGGAGTGGACGGCGCGGAACCTTCGACTTCCCAGACATGAACCAGGGGTTTATCCCCGTCGGCAAGGGGCTCGAAGACGTACAACAGGCCCCGCGAACGGTCGAAAGCTGCTGCATTTACGTGCTCCCATTGCTGGGAAGAAGCCAGATGATAAAGAACGTGGTCGATATTCATCCTGGCATATGGCTGAGGCTCATAAGGCTCCATCATTTCCGCGGCCACAGCCGCCAGATCATCCGGATCATAAAAGATGATCTCTCCGTCGAAGTAAGTTGACCACCAACCACGGTCGCAGTCTTCAGGCCAGGGCGGTTCGTCAGTTCCATCCGCGCAGCCGTACCAGCAGTCCCCCCTCCCCTTGGTACCGACGAAGATGACGGCCGACTTATTCCCGGCTGTCAACCAAGCCGCGCCCGTCCACGCATCGGAATGATGATAGCCATTCATTTTATATAATCCCTGGTGAGGGTCTTCCCAATAAGCGGTGGAATAGAGTAGAAGGGGTATGGCCGGAAGGGTGGACTGAGGTAATGGTGGATTCCCCCATTCCCAGGGCGCGTAAGCGAAGATGGATGGTCCCTGGCCTCCCTGGCCCCCATCCCGGAAACGGCCGGTCGCCAGCAGCTTGCCGGGGAGATGGGTATCGGCCCAAGTCTCCGGGATGGAGAAGATATAGTCGGTCGTGCTGTAATTGTCATAATCTTCGATGAACCAGGGTCCCGCCGGCAGCGGCGCGGAAAGATTGAGGTCGCACCATCCGTGAGTCGGGGTCAGGGGAGAGGTCTGGAGATGCTGTGTCCAGCAGAAGTAGAGCTTTCCCGTCGCCTGAGCACCCTGGGGGATGAGGTATTCCAGGCCGACCCGGGGGATCTCGAATTCGCCGAAGAGATTGCCCCGGATATTGCTGAATGGTTGGAGGGTGGACGCGGTATTCAGCTCGTTAATATCTTTCCCCGGGGAAAGAACCGGGACCGGGATGCTGATCTCCGAGACGTACTGGTACCAGTCGTGCCCGGTCCCGAAGAGTGAGCCGGGATAGCTGTCATCCGGCCCATTGGGATCGCCGGCAGGGTAATAAGTCATGGCGGACCCGCTCCAGCCCCACCCGGAATCCCCGCCCGGCCCCGGGAGGCGAAATGCCCCCTGGTATATCAGGTCAGACGGCTGGATACGATCCGCCGCGGTGGTGCCCGGCAGCAAGAGGATAATAATAATTGTTAGAGCCGGATGAAGAAGTCTTTTCATAGAGAACTTCCTCTGGAAGAATCTTTCAGGAATCCCTCAGGGTAAATATACCATATTTTCCTCCGGGGTAAACGGTTCGGGCTCGCTGGGTACATGGTTTACCCCTTGATCTAATAAAGGTAATAAAGAACATAAATCAAGCGGTGGCAAGATCAAAATT
>JAVCDH010000003.1 GCA_030765805.1 Candidatus Euphemobacter frigidus | reverse complement strand
ACTTGCATGGGGCTTACCTCCTGAGGCTTTAATTTGCTGATTAAATCTACCTCAGTGTAATGCCCCATGCTTTTTATTTCAAGTCTACCTCAAGAAAATGGGACGCTCTTAAAATATTTTATAAAATTCCGATACAGGAACTTTATTGTAGCCGCCGACCGGAAAATTTCCAATAGTTATTCCTGCTCGCCGGTATTTTTTCTTTTCCGAAATTTTGTCAGTGAGATCTCTTTTTCAAAACGAATTTTAGAGGGACGCCTTCAAACCCGAATGCCCGGCGGAGTGTGTTCTGGAGGTATTTTTCATAGTTCTCCGCCAACAACCCAGGGTCGTTGACGAAGAGGCGGAAGACCGGGGGGGCGGTCTTGACCTGGGTGGCGTAGAAGATCCTGAATTTCTTGTGTTTTCTTCTCCGGGCGGAGACCTGTTTCTGTGCCTCCTGGAGGACCCGATTGAGAACCCCGGTGCTGATCATCTGTTCGCGCTGCCCGGAGACGTAGATGACGGCCTCCATCAACTCCTTAATTCCGCGTCCGGTCAAGCCGGAGAAGAAGACCATCGGCAGAAACCCGGCGAACTGCAATTGGTGCCTGACCATCTCCTGATACTCCGGCCGGGAGAGGGAGCCGGCCAGGTCCCATTTATTGACTCCGAGGATGCACCCTTTGCCGGCGGTAAGCGCCAGCTTAATAAAGATGGCATCGACCCGGGTTGGGGGTCGAGGGGTTTCGAGAAGGAGGAGAACCAGATCTGCTCTCCTGATCCCTCTCTTTGTCCGACTGAGGCTGAAGAAGTCCAGCGCCGATTGGGAATGAGACCTTCGCTGCAGGCCCGCCGTATCGATCAGGGAGAACTCCCTTCCCTCCCAGTGAAAGGGCGAATCGACTGCGTCCCGGGTTGTTCCGGGAACCGCGTCCACCACCACCCGGTCGTCGCCGATCAGACGGTTGACCAGGGTCGATTTTCCGACATTGGGGCGTCCCACAATAGCAAGTGAGGTCGGAAGGGTCTCGGAAGGAGGCAGGTAGTGGGGAACCTCCTCAACGATGGCGTTTAAGAGGTCGTTGATTCCCAGCCCGTGGGTGGCGGATATGGTGAGGCAGTGATCAAAACCGAGCCGTGTGAAGTCGCTCCCCCCCAGTTCCAGCTCGGCGTTGTCCGCTTTATTGACCGCTACGATGATGGACTTACCCTGTCGGCGGAGAAGTGTCGCCACCTCTTCGTCCAGCGGGGTAAGCCCATCCTGGACATCGACGACCAGCAGGCATAATGCCGCTTCTTCAATCGCCACTTCCACCTGCCGGGCAATCTTTGGATTTAAACCCTGCCGGCCGCCGGGGATCAGTCCTCCGGTATCCACTACTTGAAAACAGGTTTTATCCCAGAGAACATCTCCGTAAATCCGGTCCCGGGTGGTTCCGGCTTCGCTATGGACGACCGCCACCCGGTGTCCGATCAGCCGGTTGAAGAGGGTGGATTTTCCTACGTTAGGGCGCCCGATAATCGCGATCAGCGGTGGAGTATATTGTTGTTCAAAGGCTTTCATTTGATACTTGACTATACTTTAATGAGGCTTTGGTATGCGCAGTTCTTTCAATGTCCTTATAAGGTAAACACCCCCGGAGACGACAGTAAAGAGAGCCGTGATGTATAGGGCGACCCAGGTTAAAAGGTGGGGCGGATAATGAGGATGGATAAGGATCCAGACCACAGTCGCCATTAGGAGAACGGCCGCGGTCTTTCCCCACCAGTTCGGTCTTATCTGGATGGTTCCCCGGGACCAACGCTGGTGAAGGAAGAGGGAGATAACAAGCAGGAACAGGTCCCGGCTGATCACGATCAAAACGAACCAAACCGGAATTCGGAAGATATCTCCTACCCCCAACGCTAAAATGATAATTGTACTATCCAGCAGGATTTTATCAGCCAGCGGGTCGAGTAGAGTCCCGAGCCGGGTCTTTTGGTTCCCGGACCGGGCCAGGTAACCATCCAGACCATCACTTAAGACAGCAAGCGCGAAAATAACCAGGGCGGCGCTATAATACCCGGTCTCTCCGGTACGACCATAGAGGAGCAACGCTATTAACAAGAAGGGTACCGCCACGAGACGGCCAATAGTTATCTTATTCGGGAGGTTCATTTAGAACTTAGCCCTCACTTCGTTCGGGCAATGTTCTAAAGTGCCTAAAGTGAACTAAAGTGAGCTAAAGTGACTAAAGTTAAAAAACTACTCGTCGCCACCAAAGTAGGGACGCTATAGCAGCAATTTATTTCTGAATTCGGTCTATATATGCCAATGCCTTCTCCAACCGACTCAATACCCTCTCTCGTCCTAATAAGAGGAGGATCTCGAAGATCCCCGGACTGTCTTTCTGGCCCGTTATCGCAACCCGGAGAGGGTGAATAAGATCACCGCCTTTAATCCCCCGTTGAGCCATCAGTCCCCGGAGAGCTTTTTCCAGTCCTTTCTCGGTAAACGGTTCGACCGAAGCGATCTCTTTTTTGACCTCGGTAAGGATTCCCCCAACGCCCTCTCCAGTCCAGTACTTCGATACCGCCGCCGGGTCATAGATTATTTCCCGGTCGATGAAGTAGCCGGCTTGAGCTGTAAAATCCTTGAGACTCTTTAACCGATGTCCCAGCAAGGAGACGATCGATTTAAGTCTCTCGCGGGGAACCGTCCCCCATTCCGTATCCGCCAGAAGAGGCTGGAGCCGGGTTACCAGTTCCTCGGGAGAACTCTTCCGTATATACTGCCCGTTCATCCAGAGGAGCTTCTGATAATCAAAGACCGCGCTTCGCCTGATTACCTTCTTCAGGGAAAACTGTTCCACCAGTTCGGAACTGGTCAACAGTTCCCGGTCTCCGCCGGGCGACCAGCCCAGCAGCGCCAGATAGTTCCTCAGGGCTCCCGGCAGGAATCCTCCTTCCCGGAACGCGCGCAGGGAGGTGGATCCATGTCGTTTGCTGAGAGGGGACTTGTCTTCACCCAGGATGAGCGGCAGATGGGCGAAAGAGGGCGGCGTCCAGCCCAGGGCTTGATAGAGAATGAGCTGCTTGGGTGTGTTGGGGATATGGTCCTCTCCCCGGATGACGTGGGTTATCCCCATCTCGTGATCGTCCACCACACAGGCAAAATTATACGCCGCCGAACCGTCGGATTTCAAAAGAACGATATCCTTCAGTTCATTGCCGGATACGGTAATCGGACCGTAAACCAGATCGCGAAAGGTGATATCGGCCGGCATGACTTTGAGTATAACTGCTGTCCCGCCCGCGCCATCCGGCTCACTCCGGTAGGCTTTTCCTTCCCGGAGGAGATTCAGGGCATGGTTACGGTAGAGATTGAACCGCCGGGATTGGAAGATTGGGCCCTCATCCCAGTCCAACCCCAGCCAGCGGAGTTCCTCAATGATCTCGTCGCCCAGCTCTTCCTGCGATCGTTTCCGGTCGGTATCCTCGATCCGGAGGATGAAAACCCCTCCCCTCCCCCGCGCGAAGAGCCAGTTGAAGAGGGCCGTTCGAACCCCGCCGACGTGGAGAGAACCGGTAGGACTGGGGGCGAAACGGACCCGGATATGATTATCACGCGTGGTCGTACCCATCTTGAAGTGCCGCCTGATTGATCGCCAGGAGGTCGCGGTGACGGGAGGGAAGAAACTCCTGTAATGCCAGTTGGACCGCGGAAAGGGTGAGAAGAGATGAGTGACGGATATATGATCCCAGCATGGCCATGTTGGCTGCTTTGATATTTCCTAATTCTTCGGCAATCCGGTTGGCCGGGATCCGTAACTCGATCAGATCTTGCCGGCCGGTCGGTTCATCAACCATGGAACTGTTAATTATGAGAAGACCGCCATCCCGTACCTTCTGGGCGAACTTGGCGAGGGAAGGACTGTTCATGACCAGGCAGGCATCGGGCCGGGCTATAATCGGAGAAGCGATCTCCCCCTCGGAGATGATCACGTGGCAGTGGGCGGTTCCTCCTCTAACCTCGGCCCCGTAGGAAGGAATAAATGTTACATTTCTCCCCATCGCGAGGCCGGCCTGGATGGTGATCTTTCCCGCCAGCATGATTCCCTGGCCACCGAAACCGGCGATAATAAATCTCTCCATTTTAATTTATCTCCGAAAAGTTAAACTTAAATTTTATTCGTCTTTAATAATGCCAAGGGGAAACGCTGGTATTACTTCTTCGGTTAACCGTTTAATGCTCTCGACTGGAGAAAGCCGCCAGTAGGTGGGACAGGGAGAGAGTACCTCCACCAGAGAAAATCTTCTCCCTTCAATCTGATTCTGAAAAGCTTTTTTAATGTATTGCTTGACCTTGATAATATTGGCCGGTGTATCGAGTGCCCCCCGGGCGATAAAGACGGTTCCATCAAGGGGAGCCATCATCTCGCAGACCTTGAGGGGAGGTCCGGCCTCCTGGAAACTCCTCCCCCCTGGAGTAGTGGCGGTCTCCTGATCGATCAAGGTCGTTGGGGCCATCTGCCCCCCGGTCATCCCGTAGATTCCGTTATTGACAAAGATAACCGTTATCTTCTCACCCCGGTTGGCGGCGTGAATAATCTCCGCGGTCCCGATCGCGGCCAGGTCTCCGTCTCCCTGATAGGTAAATATGATTAAGTCCGGGCGGACCCGCTTCATCCCGGTTGCTACCGCCGGCGGACGTCCGTGCGCGGCTTCAGTAACATCAAAGTTGAAGTAATCGTACGCTAAGACAGCGCACCCGACCGGGGCGATTCCCACTGTCCGTTCCCTGATTCCCAGTTCATCGATTACCTCGGCGATAAGACGATGGACCGTTCCGTGTCCGCACCCGGCACAGTAATGGGTGGGAACATCCCGCAGGCTCTCGGGGCGCCGGTAGATCGTTTCCCGGTTATTCTCTTTCATGATAAAATATATTTTCGGGCGGCCTCTTCGATCTCTTCGACCGTCAGGATTTCTCCTCCACCGTAGCCGAAGAACTCAACCGGACAGTTTCCGTTGACCGATAGACGAACGTCCTCCACCATCTGGCCGTAATTCATCTCAACTGTCAAGAATGTCGATGACGTTCGGGCTAATTCCTTGATTTTTTTCGTTGGAAACGGCCAGAGCGTGATCGGCCGGAGAAGGCCAACAGCATACCCTTCTTGCCGGAGATTTTTGATCACCTCCCGGCAGAGCCGGGCGGTGATCCCGTAGGCTACCAGGATCAGAGTCGCGTCAGAGGTCATAAAGTCTTCATATCTAACTTCCTTCTCCTGAATGGTCCGATAACGGCCCTGCAGCTTCCGGTTGTGGGCATCAAGAGCCCCCGGCTTTAAAAAAAGGGATTTTATCACCCGGGGAGAGCGCCCGCTGGCGCCACCGAGGATCCAATCTTTTTGAGGAAGGTCTGTCGGCTCCGGATGGGTGATAGAGACCGGCTCCATCATCTGCCCGAGAATACCGTCACCCAGAATAAGAACCGGTGTCCGGTACCGGTCGGCCAGGTTAAAGGCCAGGAAGGTTGTATCGGCAAGTTCCTGGACTGAGGCTCCGGCCAGGACCGGGGTCCGGTAATCACCATGTCCCCCACCCCGGGTCGCCTGGAAGTAGTCTGACTGGGACGGACCGATGTTCCCCAGCCCCGGCCCTCCCCGGGACATGTTAACGATCACCGCCGGCAGTTCGCAGCCGGCCAGATAGGAGATGCCTTCTTGTTTGAGACTGATCCCGGGGCTCGAAGAAGAGGTCATCGCCCTGACCCCCAACGCGGACGCGCCGAAGACCATGTTGATCGCCGCCAGCTCACTTTCGGACTGGATAAAGACCCGGCCCTCCTCCGGCATTCGCGCGGCCATATATGCCGTCAGCTCATTCTGGGGAGTGATCGGATAACCGAAGTACGCCCGGCAGCCGGCCTGGATCGCCGCCTCTCCGACGGCCTCATTCCCGCAGATAAGAATCGGTTCGGCTTTTTCTTTCTTCTTCATATTATTTATATATGGTGATCGCCACATCGGGGCAGATGGTGACGCAGAGTCCGCATCCGGTACATTCATCCGGCCGGGCGCTGTAGGCTGGGTAGGCGCCGTATTTATTTATCCGTTCCCCGATGGAGATTATATCCTTCGGACAAACTTCAACACATAAGGCGCAACCCTTACAACGGTCCTGATCTATAAATATCTTCGGCATTGTTCAAAACTAGCCCGATTTATGCCTGCCTGTCGACAGACAGGAATAAATCGGGCTACGGGCAATCTTTTTTTAGGAAGTTAGCACTCTATAACGCTCCCGGAGAGATTTCAACCTGAATTATTCGTAAATTCGCGAATAATCCGGGGTAACTATTTCTTCTTCTTGGTTAGACGGTAATGGGAACGCCCTCCCCAGTTCAGCTTACTTCGGAGAATCCCGTAATAACTAAAACCGGGGGCGGTCAGCAGATGGAGCTGTCTCCTCCCCTTTTGGACAACCACCTCGTCTCCCGACTGGAGCGGGAAGCCGATCTGGCCATCGACGGTCAGATAAGTCCCATCCGGTGTGGTCATTATCTTAATCCGGATGATCCGGCGTCCTCCGAAAATAATTGGTCGATTGGTCAGGGTATGGGGGCAGATCGGGTTCAGCAGAAAGGCGTCCGTTTCCGGGCTGATGATCGGTCCCTGAGCGGAGAGAGAATATGCGGTCGATCCGGTCGGGGTAGCCACAATGATCCCGTCCGCCATATAGGAGGTCAGATAGTCGTCATCCACAAACGCTTCCATGTGAATAACTCTGGCCAGGCCGCCTTTCCCGATGACTATATCATTGATCGCGGTAAAGGTCTTGGTATCCTTCCCTTTCCGCCGGCAGAAGCCATCCAGCGTATTTCTCTTCTGCACAATTAACTTATCCCGAAGCAGATCCTCCAGGGCCCGGTCCGCATCATTGAGGCGGACTTCAGTCAGAAAACCCAGTCCCCCCAGGTTTATCCCCAGCAAGGGGATCTTCTTGCGGTTTAATTGACGGTAGGCCCGGATCATAGTCCCGTCCCCGCCCAGTATTACCAGGGCATCTGTCGCCCGGTCGATCTCCTCCAGAGAGAAGGCGGCGTCTTCACGATGAAGGACGGCTGCCAGTTCCTTCTCGAAACGGACGTCCACTCCCCGGTCCTTCAACCAGGCGCCGATCTTTTTAGCCTGCCGCCGGGCGTTTCGCTTGTCCAGGTTGGCTATTATTCCCATCGTCTTCATTTTATAAATTAACTCCCGAAGTTTACCCCGTCCCCGCCCCGAGGCCTTAATCGGGGTTTATCGGGGGTCGTTACTTTATTAAATAGCACAAAAAACTCTTTGTTGCCAGCCGGGCCGATTAGAACCGATTGAGAGATACCCTCAGCCCTCAACCCGATTCGGGCGGAAAAATCTTTTATCTCTTCAATCACCCTTCGGTGAACCTCGGAGTCACGGACTAATCCTCCCCGCTTGACCTCATTCCGTCCGGCTTCAAACTGAGGCTTGATTAAAGCTAGGATGAGACCGTTCGTTTTCAGCAGATTGCCGCAGGCCGGCAGTATTTTGGTCAGAGAGATAAAAGAAACGTCAACGGTGATTATATCCGGTGTTTCCGGGAGATCGTCCCCGGTCAGATACCGGGCATTCATCCCCTCTTTCACAATTACCCGGGGATCTTGCCTGAGCTTCCAGGCCAGTTGTCCTTTACCGACGTCCAGGCTATAGACACGCCGGGCCCCCGCCTGCAGGACGCAATCGGTAAAGCCGCCGGTCGACGCACCTATATCCAGGATTACTTTTCCCGCGACTTCCAGGCCGAAGGCATCGAGAGCTCCCTTCAGCTTCTCCCCTCCCCGCCCGACATATCGGGGTTTTTCTTTAACCCGGATGACGGCGTCCACCGGGACCTCCCGCCCCGGTTTATCGACCCGACGATCATCAACAAAGACCCACCCCGCCCGAATGCTCCGTTGGGCCTGCTCCAGACTGACCGCATAACCTTGATCAACCAGGAGTAAATCCAGCCGCATCTTCACTTTTTTCAAGGATAAAACGTTCCTCCACTTGTTTCGCTATAATCTCCGGGGTAAGGCCGCAGTCCTGCCGCAATCGCGGGATCGGTCCATGCTGAATAAATTGATCGGGGATTCCCAGGCGGAGGATCTGGAGGCCCCCCAACCCGGCCTCATCCAGGCATTCCCAGATCGCCGTGCCGAAGCCGCCGGACAGGGCATGCTCAGCCAGGGTTACAATCATCTTCCCTTGCCGGCCGGCTTCCAACAACAGTTCGTGGTCGAGTGGCTTGATGAATCGCGCGTTAACTACTCCGAAATCCAACCCCCGGGCTTGAAGCAGTTCCGCCGCCTGGGCGGCGGTTCCGACCATCTCCCCGATTGCCCAGATAACGCCGTTAGAACCTTTGCGGATGATCTCGGCGCGCCCCACCGGGATCGGGGAGAAGGAAGGCTTCACCCAGTGTAATCCGGTCTCCCCCCGGGGGTAACGGAGAACGGAAGGGCCGGGATGAGAGAGCGCCGTGGCCAACAGGGCCGGCAACTCCCGTCCATCTTTCGGCTGCATGATGATTATATTGGGTATGATCCGGAGAAACCCGATATCAAAAACGCCATGATGGGTGGGGCCATCTTCCCCCACCAGGCCAGCCCGGTCAACCGCCATCACCACCGGCAGGTTCTGGAGACAGATATCGTGAACGATCTGATCGAACCCACGTTGCAGGAATGTGGAGTAGATGGCTGCGACCGGTTTCAGACCAAGAGCCGCCATCCCCGCCGAGAAGGTTAGCGCGTGTCCTTCCGCGATCCCGACATCAAAAAAACGATTGGGAAAGCGTTTTGCGAAGGGCACCAGTCCGGTCCCGGAGGCCATCGCCGCGGTGACAGCGACTATCTTCCGGTTTTTCTCCGCCAGCGAAATCAGAGCTTTCCCAAAGACCTGGGAATAAGAGAGCGTCTTCTTAGGACTGAGGGCTTCCCCGGTCTTGATGTCAAACGCACCCGGACCGTGAAAGCCCTCGGGGTTTTTCTCGGCCGGGGGATAGCCTTTTCCCTTCTTGGTCAAAACATGGAGCAGGATAGGATCATCCATGTTTTTAATATTATTAAATATTTTAATCAGGGATCCCAGGTTATGGCCGTCAACCGGCCCGAAGTAGCGGTACCCGAAGTCTTCAAATATGCCCCCTGGTGTGATCAGATGTTTCAGCGCGTCCTCCAGCCGGTGGGTGACATCCACCATCCGAAGTCCGATAGATGGGATCTTCCGTATCGCCAGCTCGATCTCGTGTTTCAGACGGTTGTACGCGGGGGCCGAGATCAGCCGGTTTAAATGGTGGGAGAGTTCACCTACACTGGGGGAGATAGCCATCTCATTGGCGTTCAAGACCACTAGGATATTTCCGGCGACGTTGGCTCTTTGATTCAAGGCTTCCAGGGCCAACCCTCCGGTCAGGGAACCATCACCGATGCAGGCGATGATCTTCTCATGTCTTCCCTCATGGTCCCGGGCCACGGCCATACCCAGCATCGCTGAGAGAGAGGTGCTAGCGTGCCCGGTTCCGAAAAAGTCATAGGGGCTCTCCTCTATCTTCGGAAACCCGCTCAACCCCCCGTATTGACGGAGGGTGGAGAACCCTTCCCGTCGTCCGGTCAGTATTTTATGGGCGTACGCCTGGTGGCCGACATCCCAGATCACCTTATCATGGGGGAGATCGAAGACGTAATACATGGCGAGTGTGAGTTCCACCACCCCGAGGCTGGATGCCAGGTGACCTCCTGTTCGCGAGACTACCCGGATGATTTCTTCCCGGATCTCCTCCGCCAGGAGTGAAAGCTCTGCCACGCTGAGTCTCTTCAAGTCGGCCGGGCTGTTGATTTTTTTCAGGTAATTACTCACGGAGAGTCTCTTCCCGATCCATCTCTTCGTTATCCGGGCCCAGATCTACTTCCAACGGCCTCGTCTCCGGGGACGCCCCGGCCGGCTTCTTCAATATCTCAATCCTTTTCTCCGCCTGATTAAGTTTCTCCAGGCAGGACCGAGCCAGCCCGATACCTTCTTCATATTTCCGCAAGCTTTTTTCCAGCGGCATCTCTTCCTCCTCCATCTCCTCCACCAGTTTTTCCAATTGCTTGAGCGACTGATCGAACTTTATCTCTGACATAAGATTTTTTCCTCCAAGAATTGAGCGCTTCACGCTAAATAAGATTATTTTCGAGTAATCTCACGGACCACGGAGATGAAACTCCCCTTCTTGAGCCGGGTCTCTACCAGTTCGCCCGGTTTCAGCATGGTGGACGATGTTATTATCCTACCATCACTCAACCGCCGGGTAAAGCCGTATCCCCGGGAGAGGACAGAGAGTGGACTCAATGATTTTAGTCTCCACTGGAGGGCGTTGATATTCTGACGTTCCAGCCGAAGACGGTGCCTGATTATACGATCCAACCGGGCATTCAATTCATCCAGTTGTTGCTGGGACTGCCGCAGCACCCGTCGGGGATCGTGGAGGGATGCGCTTCTGAAAGCTCGCTCTACCCGCTCCCGGAAGAGGTTAATCATGTGTTCCATGATCCGGTCAAGGCGTCGTTGGAGACGCCGCACGTCATCCAGCAACTTACTCTTTTCCGCTACCACCAATTCAGCGGCCGCCGAGGGAGTGGGAGCTCTGAGATCGGCAACCAGATCCGAAAGCGTCCAGTCTATCTCATGCCCTACCGCGGAGATCACCGGAATCCGGGAAGCGAAGATACTGCGCACGACCTCCTCCTCGTTAAAAGCCCAGAGGTCCTCCAGGCTCCCCCCGCCCCGGCCTATAATGATGACTTCGACGTTCTTCCATTGATTGAACTCCTCCACCGCCCGGGCGAGTTCAGCGGCGGCGCCTTCACCCTGAACCGGAACCGGATTGACAATGACCCGGAGAGAGCCGAACCTCCGGTTGATAACCTGCAGGATGTCACGAAGGGCGGCGCCGGTCGGAGAAGTAATAACACCGATCCGGGAGGGATAGCGGGGGAGCGGCTTTTTATGGGAGGCGTCAAAGAGCCCTTCCAATGAGAGTTTGATCTTGAGCTGTTCCAGAGCGAGCTGGAGCGCGCCAACTCCCCGCGGTTCCAGGCGATTGACGATCAACTGGTAGTTCCCCCGCGGTCGATAGACACTGATTCGTCCCCAGGCTGTTACCTCCAGACCATCTTGCAGCTCAAATCGGATCCGCCGCGCGTCGTCACGGAAGAGAACCGCGGAGAGCTGGTTTCCGGTGTCCTTGATCGTGAAATAGATATGTCCGGAAGACGGCCTCCGGAGGTTGGAGAGTTCTCCCACCACTCCGACCCGGACAAATCGTACTTCCAGAAGCTTCTTTATCCGGCCGGTAATCTCGGTGACTGTATAGATGTTCGACGTCGGACGTTCATTCATAAATTTGTTTTTTATCCCTCCACCAATGGTTCATTTACTCGTTTGATCCCCGTCGCCCGTCCGGTCTCGGTATCGATATCAACAATTACACCCTGCAGAACCGGTCGATCCCCGGAGACATTAAAATAAGCCGGTAGTCCGGAAACGAATCTTTTCAATACGGGCTCGATCTCCCGGCCCAGAACAGACTCGGAGCTTCCGGTCATACCGATGTCGGTGATATAGGCCGTTCCCTTCTTTAATATTCGTTCGTCGGCGGTCGGGATGTGAGTATGAGTGCCGATTAGAGCGGAGACGCGCCCATCGCAGTAATAACCCATGGCAACTTTTTCGGAGGTGGCTTCGGCGTGAAAATCGATGACGATAATGTTGGTCTGGCGAGAGATGAGATCGATCTCGTGGGTACATTGACGGAACGGACAGTCGATCGGGTCCATGAAGACCCGGCCTAATAGATTGATGACCCCGATCTTAAGGCCGGAAGAAGTTGTGAAGACGCCGCTCCCCTCTCCCGGGGTTCCGGGAGGAAAGTTAGCCGGGCGGAGCAATCTCCGTTCCGCGCCGATGATCGAAAATACTTCTTTGTTTCGCCAGATGTGGTCCCCCGAAGTCAGGACGTCGGCACCTCCCGCCAGCAGCCCGGTGACGGACTTCTCATTCAAGCCGGAGCCGCCGGCCGCGTTCTCGCCGTTGACCACGCAGAAATGGATATTTTCCCGTATCTTCAGACGGGGATAGATCTCGCTGAAAGCGCGCCGACCGGGCTTGCCGACTATATCACCGACGAATAAAACATGAACTGTTGTGCTCATATTGGATATATATTTAGTTCACTTCCAACTTTAGTCACTTCGAACTTTAGCTCACTTTCGACTTCATTTCGCATACTCCACCGCCCTCGTCTCTCTCAGGACCGTCACTTTTACCTGGCCGGGATAGTCCATCTCTTCTTCAATCCGCTTGCTGATATTGCGGGCGATATGAACGGTTTCGTTATCACCTACTTTATCCGGCTCGACCATAACCCGGACCTCCCGTCCGGCCTGGATAGCGTAGGCTTTCTTGACCCCGTGAAATGAGAGAGCCAGTTCTTCCAGTTTTTCCAGGCGTTTGATATATCCCCCCATGGTTTCCGACCTGGCGCCGGGTCGCGCCGCGGAGATCGCATCACCGGCCTGCCCCAGGACATCGAAGACTGACTGTGGTTCTACCTCGCCATGGTGAGCGGCGATGGCATGGACGATGACCTGAGGGAGACCGTATTTCTTCGCCAGGTTGGCGCCGATCTGAGCGTGGGGCCCTTCCACTTCGTGATCGACCGCTTTACCGATATCATGAAGCAAGCCGATCTTTTTGGCCGTCTGGATATCGAGATGCAATTCCGAGGCCATTATTCCCATGATAAAAGCGACTTCCCGGGAATGGGAGAGGACATTCTGTCCGTAGCTGGTTCGAAAGCGGAGCCTCCCCAGGATCTTGATGAGATCGGGTTTCAATCCGTGTACTCCCACATCGAAGGCAGCCCGCTCTCCGGCTTCCCGGATTGTTCGCTCGATCTCCTGGCCGGACTTTTTTACGATCTCCTCGATCCGGGGGGGGTGGATACGCCCGTCGCTAATCAGCTTCTTCAGCGAGACTCGGGCGATCTCCCGCCGGACCGGGTCAAAGCCGGAGAGAACTACCACCTCCGGCGTGTCATCAACGATAATATCCACCCCGGTTGCCGCCTGAAACGCGCGGATATTCCGTCCTTCCCGTCCGATAATCCTCCCTTTCATCTCATCATTAGGCAAAGAGACGGTCGAGACAGTTATCTCGGAGACCTGGTCGGATGCGTAGCGCTGGATGGCGAGAGTGATGATCTTACGGGCTTCCTTCTCCGCTTTGTCCCGCGCTTCCGCCTCTATCTGCCGACTTAAAAGCCCCGCACTCCGCTCCGCCTCCTCCCGAAGGGAAGCCAGCAGGATATTTTTCGCTTCTTCCCGGCTTAGCCCGGAAATTTGTTGAAGCTTGATCTGTTGTTTATCCAATAACCCCCGCATCTGTTCTTCTTTCTGTTCAAATCTTCGTTCCCGCTCTTTGAAATGCCGTTCTTTTTCTTGAATCTTGCTCTCCCTCCGTTCCAGGAAGTTTAGTTTTCGCTCTATATTCGCTTCCCGCCCACGAATCCGTTTCTCCGCGTTCTTTAATTCCCGCCGCTGTTCTTTCGTCTCCTTCTCAAAACGGGCCCGGGTTTGGTAGAGTTCCTCCTTGACCTGAATGGCAAGTTCTTTTCGCTTGGCGATAACCTCGCGATCAGCATCTTCCATAACTTTTTTCGCCCGCTGAGTGGTGGAATTCAACTTTTGTGTCGCCCAGAATGCATAGAACCCGATGCCGATACCGATACCAATCACACCGCAGACGGCGGGTATTATATATTCCAGTGTATTATTCATTGTTAACCCCTCGCTCTTTAGCTGTATTGCTGTTTTTTTATCTGATCTACCGATCTAAATTTTGAATCAGGTTTGTTCAAGGTGCAGTCGATCACCCGTTTTTCCGTGATTATCTTATCCATCGCGACATCATGATAGGCCGGGGGGATCTTCTCGACAATCTGGCATTCAAAGGCCAGACCAATCTTTACGGCCGATGGGCGGATCGACTTGAGAAAATCGTCATAATAAGCCTTTCCCATGCCCAGGCGGTTCCCTATTGGATCGAAAGCCACCCCGGGGACGATAACCAGATCCAGTTCGGTCGGCCGTAGTTCAACCGATCGTTTTAGATCCGGTTCCGGGATCTCTTTGAAACCGGGGAAGAGATCCCGGTCGGGTTCCTGGATGAGCACTGAAAGCAATCGCTTGCTCTCGCGCTGGGTGAGAGGAACCGCCACCCGCAGTCCTTTCCGGAGGGCCTCCTTGAGCATTTGGTGGGTGTCGACCTCGCTGCCGTAAGAGACGTAGAACATAACCGTTCGCGTCTCCCGGAAAGTCGGGATTCCAAACAGTCTCCTCGCAATGACCCGGCTTTTTGAGTGTATCTCCTCGGCGGAGAGTGAGTTCCGGATCCCGAGCAATCTGGTTCTGATGCTCTTCTTCATCATTTAGAGTCCCGTCTGATTGGACCTGAGCAACTTCATTCTCTTTTTGATCACCGCTTCATAACCGCGATCGGTGGGATAATAATATTGCCTCTTGATCTTCAGGTAATCCTGTTTTACCCACCCCCCGGGGTATCTGTGGGGGGAGAGATAGGGTTTCTCCTCACTCGCCGCACCCCCATCCCGGTGCGGGACGTTCTTCAAATGTGAGGGAACGGCCTGGAGGGGTTTTTTATCAATATCTCTTAAGGCTTTCTTGAGGCCCAGGTAGGAAGCATTGCTCTTGGGAGCGGATGCCAGATAGGTGGTCGCCTGGGCCAGGGCCAGTTGCCCTTCCGGCGTTCCGACGAACTCCACCGCTTGAGCGGCATCTACCGCCAGGGTCAGGGCATGGGGATCGGCGTTTCCGATATCCTCGGAAGCAAGAATAATCAGACGACGCGCGAGAAAACGATAGTCTTCGCCGCCCCGGATCATCTTGGCCAGCCAGTAGAGAGCCGCGTCCGGATCGCTTCCCCGCACACTCTTGATAAAGGCCGAGATTGTATTGTAGTGTTCATCCCCATTCCGATCGTAGGAAACAAGCTTTTCCTGCGCGGCTCCGGCCATGATCTCCGCCGTAATGATTATTTTCCCGGCCTCCCCGGGCGGCGTGGTTACTATCGCCAGCTCCAGAATATTGAGGCCTCGCCGCGCGTCACCCTCACAGTACTGCGCCAACCAGGCGATAGCCTCTTCCGAAACCGCGGAGGAGTAATTTCCCAATCCCCGGTCCGGGTCAGTCAGGGCCCGCTGGAGGATCTCCGCAATTGAATCCGGTGAGAGAGCCGGGAACTGGAATAGTTGTGATCGGGAGAGGAGCGCGGGGGCCATGGCGTGGAATGGGTTGCTGGTGGTAAGACCGATAAACGCTATGGTTCCATCTTCGATATGAGGGAGGAGTACTTCCTGCTGGGCGCGATTGAATCGATGGAATTCATCCACAAAAAGCAAGGTCGACTTTCCCGTGTTGGCCAGACGATTTCGAGCGCCGGCAATTATCTCCTTGATTCGGGCGACATTTGAGGTAACGGCGCTGATCGTAATAAAATGAGAACTCGTGATAGAACCAATTATATTTACCAGGCTTGTCTTGCCGGAGCCGGGCGGCCCGAAGAAGATGGCGGACTGGATACGATCCTCTTCGATCAGCCGACGAAGCAGACTGCCGTTGCCAAGGAGGTCTTCCTGTCCGATCATCTCGGAGAGGGTGCGGGGACGTATCCGGAACGCGAGGGGAGCGCGCGGCGACCTGAATTGGGTCGGATGGTCTTGAAAAAGGTCCATAAAAAATGCCCGGCCGGCAACAAGACTGGTTGGGGCAAGGCATATCCCGGTAAAGTGGACGTGAAGGGACGGAGAGATGAGTACTATCTTATCCGATTATGTTCCAACTGCGCATTTCGCTTTTATTATGGTCCCACTCACGTTCCCGACCTTTACCAGTAACTAATATAGAACGAAATCAGCAATAAAAGATGTGCTGAATAATATTCCCGAATAATTGAACAATGCCTTGCTTTTCAGCCTGGACATATAGCTCTGACAGACAAACAACCAGGTCCAGGTAATTATCTAATCCGTTGCCGGATAGTTAAATGTGTTTTATTCTCTAAAACTGCAACCAAGCGCGGAAACCAATGCTTCCTGAAACGCCCGGTGCATCTTATTTACTGTTGTTTCACAAAGAGTATCATATGATGAACAATATTTCAAGCGAAAGGCAAAACTTTTTTTGCCTTTGGGGAGCGGGTTTCCCTCGTAAAGATCAAAGAGGATGTATTCTTCCAGAAGTTCGGGGCGGTGGGTTTCAATTGCCTTCCTTATCGTCGCGTAGAGAACCGATTTATCCACAACAAGTGCCATGTCTCGTCGAACGGACGGATACTGATCAAGATTTTGAAAACGTGCCGTCCAGCTCCCCGCTTTCAGGAAGGGGCTGACCTCCAGTTCCGCCAGATAAACGGGTGCGGAAAGTGAATAACTCTCAAGAATCGCCCCACCAACCGTTCCCGCGATACCAACTATTTTTTCTCCCATCATCAACCGGGCGTTCTGGCCGGATTGGAAGACTGGAAGATCCACGGGTTGAAATGTGATCTCTGCCCCCCCCAACCGCTTTCCCAATATTTCCAGGATGCCTTTTAGGGTGTAAAAATCAAGGGTAGGCTCCGGACGGCACCAATCGGACGTATCCGATCGTCGTGAAAGAGCCAATGAAAGAAACATTCTCTCGGTCGGCATTTTCGATCTGGAGCGTTCCGTGAAAACATTCCCCAGTTCGAAGATATTTACCTGATCCGCCTTCTGGTTCATATTTCGTTCCATGATCTCCAGCAAACCGGGGATGAGAGTGGTCCGGAGCAGTCCCTGCGCCTTATTGACCGGGTTCGCGATCTCGCAAGCCCGGCGAAGTGGATGGACGAGGGGAATATGGAGCCGGTCAAATGATTTTGTCTCCATAAAACTATAGGTAATTACCTCGTCTAAACCCAGGCCGCAAAGAATTTCCCGGATCTGGTCCAATATTTTCTGTTCAGCGGTTTTGGGCTGATAAGTGATTCGATTGACCGACATCACGGCGGGAATCCTGTCAAAACCGGTAAGTCGGGCGACCTCCTCGATCAGATCTACCTCCCTGGTCAGATCCGGGCGCCAGGATGGAATCTTAAACGTAAGCCAATCCTCTCCTTTCTTCTCCGTCTCCAGACCCAGTCCGTTAAGAGAATATGTTATCTCCCCGGAAGTTAAAGGGTATCCCAGAAGCTGCTCCGTCCGGGATCGCCGGATGGAGACGGATATATTCTTGAAGGCCCGTCTTTTTTTATCGATGACCCCCGACGCGATCTTACCGCCGGCCAATTCAAGAATAAGGGCGGACGCCCGGTCGAGGGCGAGAGGAACAGCCCGAGGATCCACTCCACGCTCAAAACGTCGTGACGCTTCCGTGCTCAAGCCCAGCGCGCGGGAAGTGCGCCGGATACTGATCGGGTCGAAGTAAGCGCTCTCCAGTAATACCATGGAAGTGTAATCGCTGATCTCCGTTGAGATTCCCCCCATTACACCGGCCACCGCCACCGGTTTTTCCGCGTCGGCGATAACCAGCATCGGGGAAGAGAGTTGTCGCTCTTCTCCGTCGATGGTCATGATCCGCTCACCGGGCCGGGCTCGACGGACAATGATCTTCCCCTCGGCCAGCCTTTCGTGATCAAACGCGTGAAGGGGTTGCCCCAGTTCCAGCAGCAGATAGTTGGTGGCGTCGACTACGTTATTGACCGGTTTGATTCCGCATAACGTAAGACGGCGTCGAATTCGAAACGGACTCTTTTTAATCGCCACCCCCCGGATCAGGCGGGCACAGTATCGGGGACAGAGTCGATAAGCTCTGACTGTAACTGCGGCATTGTCTTCAATTGGAGGACCGATCTCTTTCAGACGAAGAGTGATCTTTCGCAGCTTCCGGCCGGTCAGCGCGGCAATATCCCGGGCGACCCCCCGGATGCTCAGCAGATCAGGCCGGTTCGGGGTAACATCTATATCCAGGATATAGTCCTCCAATTTTAGGGCTTCGGCCAGCTCCTGCCCCGGAGTGAATGTTGAAGGGAGTTCGAGGATGGCGCTGGAGTTGTCGCTTAGATCAAGTTCTTTCTCCGAACAGAGGACGGCTTCAGAGAATCGCCCCTCGATCTTTTTAGCTTCAACCGTATAGCCCCCGGGGAGGGTGACGCCCGGAAGCGCCACGGCGGTGAGGAGCCCTTTCAAGGTGTTGGGAGCCGCGCAGAGAGTTGTTATCTCTCTGGAGCCGATATCCACCCGGCACCAGGTCCGGTTCTGCTCTTTCTCATCCGGCTCGACGGAGACAATCCGGCCCACGACGACCCCGGCAAATAAAGGGCGGATCTTCTCAACTCTCTCGACTTCGGCGCCGGAGAGGGTCAGTTTCTCGGCCAGGAGATCGGGCTCAAGATCAATGGTGACAAATTCTTTCAGCCAGTTGTAACTAACTTTCATGTAGAACTTAGCCCTCGCCTTCGGCTCGGGCAACTTTATATCTTAGGAAAGCAAGAAATCAGGAAAATTTTATATAATTTATCCTCCTGTATTCCTGCTTTCCTGAGCTGTTTTGAAATTCCGAAACAGTAACAATTTAAAATTGATGCAAAAAGCGCAGATCGTTCTCAAAGAAGAGGCGGATATCATTGATCCCGTATTTAAGCATGGCGATCCGCTCGATCCCCATCCCGAAGGCAAAACCAGTGTAGCGTTCGGCATCATATCCAACCTCCTTGAATACTTCAGGATCGACCATCCCCGCCCCCAGGATCTCCAACCACCCACGCTGGGAACAGAGCGGGCACCCTTCCCCGTTGCAGACAACGCAGGAGATATCTACCTCCGCGCTGGGTTCGGTAAAAGGGAAGAAACTGGGGCGGAAACGCAACTTGATCTTCTCTCCAAAGAACTGATGAACAAACCTCGTCAGGATCCCTTTGAGATCAGCCAGCGTTACGTTCCGGTCGACCATCAAGCCTTCCAGTTGATGAAACATGGGTGAATGTGAGGCATCCGCCGTATCGGCGCGGAAGGATTTTCCGGCGCAGATCATTCTGAGTGGCGGTTTTTGCTTTTTCATGGTTCTGATCTGAACCGGAGAGGTGTGGGTTCTAAGCAGAACCCCCGGACGGAGATAGAGGGTATCATGCATATCCCGGGCCGGATGATCGGCCGACATGTTCAGGGCGTCGAAATTATTGTATTCCGACTCTATCTCGGGACCCTTCTCCAGCTTAAATCCCAGACCGGAAAAAATATCAATAATCTCATCAAGAGTCGCGGTGATCGGATGTCTTCGGCCCCGGTGGAAAGAAATACCGGGGAGAGTGACATCGATCGCCTCTTCCCGGATCTTCTTCTCCCTCTCCCGCTCCAGCAGATTATCTTTGACGTAGTCAAAGCTGCTCTGGAGCTCGACCTTCAACCGGTTAGCCATCTTCCCCATCCGGGGCCGCTTATCGGGTGGAAGCTTCCCAATTGAACGGATGAGATATATCAATCTGCCTTTGCGCCCCAGATAGGCGGTTCGCAGAGCTTCAAGATTCACCAGGTTGTCGACTCCGTCCAGTTCACCCTGAGCCTCTCTCGCAATATTACGAAGTTTTTCTTCCATCGGAAAATTTTTCCAGGGGAAAAATTTTATTTTACAACTGATTGCACTAGCTGGCTAAAGACATCGGGATGTTGGGCGGCCAGATCGGCCAGGATCTTACGATTAATAGAGACATCCGACTTGCCGAGCATTCCCATAAATCGGGAATAGGATATTCCTTCCCGGTTTACACCAGCTCTGATCCGGGTTATCCAGAGAGAGCGAAAGTCCCGTTTTCTCAGTTTGCGTCCGCGATACGCTTCCGCCATCGATCGCATGACGGCTTCACGGGCGGTGCGGTGAAGTTTACTCCTTCCACCTCGAAATCCTTTAGCCTGTTTTCGTATTTTCTTCCTGCGCTGATGGCTGGCTGGCGCTGTCTTGACTTTGGTCATGATCTTTCCTCGTTAGAATTTAGCCCCGTCCCGGCGGGGCAGTAGTAATTGATGTCGTAGCTGTCGACCTAAAGGTCGACAGAAAATTAAGATTGAAGGAGGCGCTTGATATTTTTCGCCGTTGATCCGGTCAGTACATCGGTAGTCCTCAATTTTCTTTTCCGTTTCCGGCTTTTAGTGGTAAGAAGGTGGCTTTTGCCTGAACGTCGAAATTGCACCTTCCCCTGTTTGGAAACTTTAAATCTCTTCCGGATTCCTTTTCTAGTTTTTATCTTTGGCATAATTTGTCTTCCCTTATAATTTCAATTTAGGTTAAAACACAATAAAAATAGGGTTGGGAAATAGATACAAAACCACCGGCACATTGGGAGAGTTAGTTCGGGCGCCGGTTTGTTTTTACCAAGCCGGTTATTACGACCCGGGTCACAGCTGGGAAAAATATCGATAGGTTTTGAAGATACCCCCGCTTGCTATTCCCTATGATGCGAATGAGTAGGGCATAAAACAACCGCCAGACGTCGGCCCATCATCCGGGAATTACCTTCCAGATGACCATATTCCTTCAGATCCTCGATCATTCGCTCCAGCATCTGGCGTCCCAAATCCTGGCGGATCATCTCGCGTCCTCGGAAAGTCAGGGTTAATCTCAGCTTATCGCCCCGCTCCAGAAATTCTATCGCCTTCCGTAATTTAACCTGATAGTCATGCTCTCCGATCCGGGCTTTCAGCTTGATCTCCTTCAATCTACTGATATACTGCTGCTTCTTGCTCTCTCTATCCCGCTTGTTCAGCTCGTACTTATATTTCCCGTAATCAAGAATACGGCAGACCGGAGGGATTGACCTGGGTGCCACGCAGACCAGGTCAAGTCCTCGTTCTTCGGCTAATTTCAGTGCTTCGGATATGAGCAGGATTCCCAACTGAGTTCCATCGGTATCGATGGCTCTGACTTTATTGGCCCGGATGTCCTTGTTAATAAATATATCTCTTCGAATAGCGGATCACCTCCTTTATAAATTAGCCCGGCCCCTGGCGGGGCTAATTTAACTTGCTGTTCTTATGAACTCTTTGGATATATTACAATCCTTTGAGAACAGTTCAACGTAAAAATCACATTACCCGGACTTGCTCCTACCTCGATCTTTGATCTCTTCTTTTAATATCTCAATACATTTTTCGATCTTCCATTCCCCGGCTTGCCCTCCTCTTAACATTCGGACCGCGACCGTCCCCGATTCCATCTCCGAGTGGCCCACCACCAGCATATAAGGGATTTTTCGGAGCCGGGCGGAACGAATTTTATAGCCGATCTTCTCATTGCGTGTGTCCAGTATGACCCGGATGCCCGCTTCCTCCAGTCGATCACTTATGGTCTGAGCATATTGAACGAATTTTTCCGAGATCGGCAGCACGATTGCCTGAACCGGCGCCAGCCAGAGTGGAAGTTCTCCATCATAATGCTCGAGCAGAATAGCTAAAAACCGTTCCACCGATCCAAAAGCCGCCCGGTGGATCATAACCGGCCGGTGTTTACGTCCATCCTTTCCCACATACTCCAGGTTAAAGCGTTCGGGCATGGAAAAATCAAGCTGAATGGTCCCGCATTGATGGGTTCGCTTCAGACAGTCCTTGATATGAAAATCTATCTTCGGGCCGTAGAAAGCCCCCTCTCCTTCACTGATCGTGTAGTCGATGCCGTTTTCATCGAGCGCTTCCCGGAGGCTACGGGTCGCGAGTTCCCAGTCTTCATCGCTCCCGATCGACGACTCCGGACGGGTGGATATCTCAATCTGGAATTCATCAAAGCCGACCGTCCGGTAGATTGCGAGGATCAGCTCGGTAACTTTTGCGATTTCATCCTTGATCTGTTCCGGCAGACAGAAGATATGGGCGTCATCGATAATAAAACTCTGGACCCGGAAGAGGCCGTGCAGCACGCCGGTCAACTCCCGGCGATGAACCCGTCCCAGTTCAGCAATCTTGAGGGGGAACTCCCGGTAGGAATGCTGTCTCTCCTTGTAGAACAGGAGGGTGCCGGGGCAGTTCATCGGTTTGACCGCGAACGTCTGTTCTCCAACCACGCTCAAATACATGTGGTCCCGGTAATGTTCCCAGTGCCCGCTTTGGTGCCAGAGTTCCTCACGAAGAATAAGCGGGGTCATTATCTCCCGATAGCCGGCTTTGCGATGAACCTCCCGCCAATAGTCAAGCAAGGTACGGTAGAGAACAACCCCCAGGGGATGAAAAAAAGGGGCGCCCGGGGCCTCATCGTGAAAACTGAAGAGGTCCATCTCACGGCCGAGCTTGCGATGATCTCGTTTTTTCGCATCCTCGACTGCCGCAAGATACCGCCGGAGGGCTTTTTTGTCCGGAAACGCCGTCGCGTAGATTCGCTGGAGCATCGGACGCTGTTCATCACCTTTCCAGTAAGCGCCGGCTACACTGAGGAGCTTGAAGGCTTTGATCTTCCCGGTGCTTTCCAGGTGCGGTCCCCGGCAGAGATCAAGAAAATCTCCATCCCGGTAGACGCTGATTGTCTCGTCTTTTAATCTCTCCAGCAGTTCTAATTTATAATCTTCAGCTCTTTCTTTAAAGAGCGCTTTCGCTTCTTGATACGTCAGTTCTTCCCGTTCAAAAGAATAGTCCTCATCGATGATTCTCCGCATCTCTTCTTCGATTCGGTTGAATATCTCCGGAGAGAGTGTTTCTTTCAGATCGAAATCGTAATAAAATCCGTCCTCAATCGGGGGGCCGATCCCCAGTTTTACGTCGGGAAAGAGGCATTTTACAGCCTGGGCCATGACATGGGCCACGCTGTGACGATACCGGTCAAGATATTCTTTATCAACCATTTATTTAAATGAATTTATTGTGATACTCAAGGGTAATATATAAGGCAATTCTTATATGGGCGATACTGGACTCGAACCAGTGACCTCTACGATGTCAACGTAGCGCTCTAACCAGACTGAGCTAATCGCCCTCTTGAAATCGAATTTACGACAGAACAACTCTTTACTATACCGTCAGATATTCATTTACAACCTAAATATTAAAAAACAAGACCGAAAAGGAGAAAGGCCAGCACCCGGAATTACTCATCGGGGCCGTCTTTCATTCTTCCCGGTCTTGCGTACATCCCCAAATAACTGACACCACTTAAGGCGAAGAAGGCGGAGGAGGCGAAAAAGGCGGAGGAGGCGGCGGGGGCGGAGGAGGCGGCGGGGGCGGAGGAGGCGGCGGGGGCGGAGGGGGCGGTGGCGGCGATGAAAAACGTTCCTCCTCCTTCGCCCCGGTGTCTTCAGGCGCCATGGTCGGAGTAGGTTCCTTATCTTCTTCGATCACTACTTCTTTTTTTGAACGATTGGCAATAACGTAGATGACGATTACCGCCACGACAGCAATTATAAAGAGAACAATTATCATTTGCCAACACCTCCTGTGTTGCGAGTTAAGATTGTTGATAACATAATAGGGGAAATTGGTAACAGCGTCAAGATAAATTCCTTCCGGAAAATAACTAAAGAAAAAGGTCAATCTTGCAGTATACAGAGTTGACAGAGTAAGATAATATTGGTTTTGTTATCTTTCCTCCAATAATGAAAAAATATGTAATCAGCATTGGGCTGATGATCATCCTGATCCCGGGATGCCGCGGTCCGGAGAAAGGGTCTTTCGAACCGGCGAACCGGTTATTCCCGGGAACTTCCGGGAATGAGACCCGGATCCGCCATGATAAACCCCGGTGGATGTTCAATACCGGCGCGTTTGTTTACTCTTCTCCAGTTATCTCCGGGTCCACCATCTACTGTGGGAGCAATGACGGGAACCTGTACGCCCTGGATAGTTTTTCCGGTGAAGAAAAGTGGTCATTCAAAACGGCCGCTGCTGTCTGTTCCTCCCCTGCCGTAGCCGGTGGGGTGGTCTATTTCGGAAGCCTGGATCATAATCTGTACGCGGTTGACAGAGCGACCGGCCGGGAGATATGGAGATTCGCTGCGGGAGATGAGGTTGCTTCTTCTCCCGCCTTGGCCGGAGGCAAGGTCTACTTCGGCAGTAATGACGGCAACCTCTATGCCCTGGCGGCGGATACCGGGGAAAAACAATGGGTTCAAAAAACAGGAGACGGTATCTGGTCCTCTCCTCTGATAGCGGCCGGTACGATTTATTTCGGTAGCAACGACGGCTGTCTCTATGCGGTAGACTCGGCTCTAGGCCGGGTTAAGTGGAGATTTAAAACAGAGGGTGAGGTCTGGTCAACCCCTGCCATCTTTAACGGGGCAATCTACTTCGGCAGCAATGATGGCCATCTCTACGCTCTGGATAGTACCACCGGCCGGGAGAGATGGAGGTTCAGAACCAGCGCCTCAGTATCATCCTCACCGGTTATCGCCGATGGGACGGTATATTTCGGGAGCATGGACCATTACTTTTACGCGGTTGACGGAGCGACCGGACGGAAGAGGTGGAGATTCGAAGCCGGCGGGCCTCTCCGTTCCTCTCCCTTCGTTTCCAACGGTGTGGTCTACTTCGGTAGTTTCGACGGTTGTCTTTACGGGGTTGAGGCGGACTCCGGGCGCGGAAGATGGAGGTTCAAGACCGGAGCCGCGGTCTGGTCATCTCCCGCTGTGCGGGAAGATTGGGTATATTTCGGGAGCTTTGACGGCAATCTCTACGCGATATCCGATCGCGTTCTCATGCCCTCACCAACCACTTCTCCTTCTCTCACGCCATTACCACGACCAACCCGGACAGCTGCTCCCAGTCCGTCAGCCACAGCTTCCATCCCTCCCTCGCCCCTTCGGCAAACTCAGGGCACGCCGTCCCCGCCCCCCTCTCTTTCTCCAACACTGTTGTCGATATTAACGCCTCCCCCGACTCCCAGGCCGTCCCCAACGATCGTGCTCTCCCCCTCCCCCACCCCATCCCCGGCAGTCTCTCCGACTTCATCTTCATCTCCCGAACCGGCGGTTTGTCCTCCGGAAACGGTTTCTTCTCCATCTGTTAGAGTAGCCCCTCCCCCCACTCCCGGAATCAGACCCGGGATCAGTTTCCGGAAAGGCAGCACCGGAGCAGGAGTGAGTATTACCGGGAGTAATAACGCCCCCTTGAATATCACGGTTGGAGGGAGGAGCGAGAAGAACGAATCAAGAAGCAGCCGGCGAGGGAGATAGGCTACGATCCAACATGCTGAAGGATCTAAATGCCTTTTCGCCTCGCTTTATACAACGCTCGTTCTTCATGGAGGACCAGACCACGAGCTTGGGTGTTGATCTGTTTCTTGAATTCCAAACGGTAGTTGAAAAAAAGATCCTGAGTTTCATTTTGGAGTCTATTGGCTGCTATTCGGCAATACTCCCGGTCAATCTCGATTCCGATACTGTTCCGATTGCATCTCATAGCCGCGAGCATGGTCGTCCCGCTTCCGCAGAATGGATCGAGAACGGTATCTCCCCAGAAAGAGAACATGCGAACTAGGCGATAGGCTAATTCCAGGGGAAAAGGAGCCGGATGATTTCTGGTCGAGGCCCCGGTAATGGTCCAGAACTGGCGAAACCATTCGTTGAATTCACGTTTGCCGATCTTGCTTAACCGCCGTTGATCTGCGGTCGGTTTCCGGTACCCTCCCGGTTTCCTCTGCATCAGAATAAACTCGATGTCATTCTTAATGATTGCGTTAGGCTCGTAAGGCTTGCCGAGGAATTTTGATCCGTTGTTCGCCTCAAAGCTTGCATTCGAAATCTTGTACCAGATAACCGGATTTAGATTATCGAATCCTATCTTCCGGCAGATCACGCAGATATCCGCGTGAAGCGGTACGACAACGTGCCGACCATGCTTCTTTCGGGAAAGGCAGACGTCCCCCACTACACAGACCAATCTGCCGCCCGGAACCAGAACCCGATAAGCTTCCTGCCATACTTTTTTCAATTGATTGAGAAAGTTTTCATAATCAGAAACACTCCCTAGCTGACCGGGACTATCATTATATTTCTTGAGGGTCCAGTAAGGAGGTGATGTCAGGACCAGATGAACTGATCCGTCAGAAATATACGGCAGGTGCCTCGCGTCACCCTGAATGAGGCGATGTGAGGTAACGATATCTTCCATTTCAATCGTACGGATCATAGCTATATCTTCTTCCCAAAAGCAGCCGCCTGAGCGACGAGAGAACGGGCAAATAACTCAAATTTCAGATCATTCGCCGGCTCGGTATAAATCCCCTTGAGTCCATCAACCTTATTAGCCATCAAGAACGTTGTAGCGGAGTAATGTCGTTCTCGGACTAATTTGCGGCAGAATAGTTCATATCTCTTCGCATAAGAAGCACCCTTAAACTCCGGGAAAACCTCGAAATGGGGCTCTCTAACCTTCACCGGATATCTTGATTGGGGACAATCTTCTATGAGGAAGATATAACCCAACCATGGTTTAACCGTGCTATTGAAAGCCCCTTCACGGTAAGCGGTCCAGAGATCCAGGGCGTTTCCCATCGCCTCCTCGGTTCTATTGTTGAAATTATTCCCGAACGAAGGGCCGACTTGTGACTTCGCCTCCAGAGCGATGATAAGTTGCTCATCCCGGACAACAAGCAGATCCCATTCCTTGGTAGGCCGGAAGAACCCCGGCAATTCCAGGCATCTCTTCCGAAAGATATGCTCTTCACGAACACCGTCTTCTTGAAGTATCTCCGTCAGTAAGGATATAAATCCATCCATCTGCGCTCCGCCGGTTACCGCCCCCCGAGCTCCTTGATCCAGACGCCCAGATTTTTTCTGCCTTTTCGTCTGGCTATCACGGGTAAGCCAGTAACCGGCCACTGCTTTCCCGACTCTCGCTTGCATGTTTTGAAGGATTTTCTTCTTCATTTAACCGATTGTAACAAAGACAGGTTATATTGTCATCGGGCTATTTAACAAAATTTTTCAAAGAAAAAGTTTAGCGGCGTTTTGACCGTATTTATGTCGGAAGAAGACAGCCAGATGGCGCAGGATTGTTAACTTTTCAGCTTTCTCCCGGGGCGGAAAAAGCCTTGGCTGCGGCAGCGGAAGGGAGGCGTCCGTCCGGGGGATTCTCCGTACCACCACCGATATACCGGCCGATCCCGCCGACAATATTCATCTCTTGACAACTCATCCTTTACCTCGCATTATTCGAAAATTGAAAGTTTTCACGAATAGTGCGGGGCGTAGCGCAGTCTGGTTAGCGCGCCTGCTTTGGGAGCAGGAGGTCGGGAGTTCAAATCTCCCCGCCCCGACTTTAGGTTCTGCGCCGGAGGCGCATCCGCCTCTGGCGGAGAATCCGCCCGCCCCGATTGATATAATACCTTTTCAGTTCAGCAAGTTCCATAATTCAGAGACCCGGCGGGCAATCTCTTCGGGTGGCATCCGCCCGGATAGTTCATGTTTTTTCATGATTACGGCCGTTATCTCTTCTCTCTCCAAGCGATTACGCTGATCGATGAAGCCGTTCTCTTCCAGGTAGAGGCGGAGTTGCTCTTTCTTAAGCTTGCGGAAGCCCCGGGCTCTGGGATCGGTGCCCTCTTCCAGGCACTCGATAAATCGATGGGAATCACCTCCCAGTTCACCGGCTAATTCCACGAACTTATCTAAATACTTGGAACTGATCGATCCGCTCTCCACCAGGACCTCCCGGTTAAGGGGCCTGCCTCGCCCGATCGACCACTGTTCCACGAAGTACTCCAGGAGGTCGGCCCGGGCGCTGATCAAATCTCTCTCTTCCGGTTTGATTCCCGGAGGATTCCGGTTAAAACGAACGAAAGATCGCCATTGCCCGATAGTATTAACCCCGATATTTTCCATGATATTATATAACAATTTCAGATCGTCGCGAAGGATGTAAAAGAGATGGCAGGAAGAGACCGGAGCGGAGGGGTCGAACGTCGGCACTTCCAGGCGGTTCCCGTACCGGGCCGCGGTCAGTCCCTCCGGCGAGGGGATAAGATCCGGGACGGGTAGGGAGAGCATCTCGGGCTTGAATTCGGCCGAAGATATCTTTCTGATCCGGCCGAGGTTGATCAGATTCGGCTTCCTTTTGTTCTGGTTCCGGCAGACAACCCTGAATAGTTCAACATCGGATGGGTTGGAAGTGAGATAGAAGATCTGACGTCCTTCTTCCACCATAACGATCAAGCTTTGAACAACGGCTTGAAAACGGTCGGGATCGGAGGTGGTAAGCGCCTCATCAAGAAAGAGAGGAAGTGAAGTGCTCCGTTCAGCCTGAGTGGCAAAGGCCAGGCGCGCGGCCAGCAACAGCTGAACCCGGGTGGCGTCGGAGAGTTCATCCAGCTTCAGTCCCCGGCCGGTATCGGTATCCAGAGCCTGGAAGACGGGGGCACCGGGGTCGACTGAGACCCGGAGCTCATATCGTGAGCGGGTGAAGGTAGAGAACCACCGGGCCGCTTGATCGAGAACCGCCGGACGGCTCTTCTCTTCATAATCCTCTTCAGCTTTCGAAAGCAGCAGCCTCCCGGCATCCGCCCTCAGCGCTTCAATGTATCTCTCTTCCAGTTGTAGGGAGGCGGCCTTGATTTCGGCCATGGCTTGTTCCAGAGAATCCCCGTGCTTGGCTTCCTCAATCCGGTATGTTATCTTATTGATAGCGCCGATAATATCTTCCAGTTGCCTTTCTTTTTGGCGCGCCTCCTCCAGGAGGATTTCGGCCTGGGAAGGGTCCAGGTCCACCAGGTCGAGCCGGTCCCGGAGCCCCGCGGAAAGTTCGGCTACGGCGCTTTCGAGGCTGTATAACCGGCGTTTCTTCTTCCGGTACTCATCCAGCCGCTCAAGCATATCGGTCAGTAGCCGCCGGGCGATGACTGGATCAGTCGGACTGAGGGCGGCGGCCTGAAAAATCTTGCTTATCCTTTCCCGCTTTTTTTGAATCTTTGCTTCCCGGGCGGCAACCTCCTTTTTAGCATTCTTGATTTTTCGCGCCGCGTTCCTGATCCGGTCACTCCGGTTTTTCAGGGATGACAGAAGATTTCGGGCCTCCAGGCTGTCATCCGGTGATCTCCCCAGCTTCTGAAGAAGAAAGGAGCGCAGCTTCTTCAGTTCTTCATAATAGATCTTCTCGGCCGAAGCAAACCCGGCCTTCGCCTCCGAACTTTTTAGTGCGGCGGCCCGGTAAGCCCGGATCAGGTCTACCAGGTCTCCGATCGCCAGCTCGCTGGCCGCCGGGTTGAATCCAACCGCCCGGCGAATTGTTTCCCGTTCTTCCCGGACCTTTCGCGCCTCTTCATCAAGAATAGATAGTTGATGTTGAAGCCGTGCGACTTCCCGGATATCTTCAAGTGTCCTCTCTTCTTTCCGAAGATCTTCTTCCATCACCCGCAACTTCCGGCGGATATCAGAACGTCTCCAGGTGGTGGGAGAAGGAATGTCAAGCTCCTCAAATCGTTCACGGAATGGGGCCCGCCGGTCTTGTCGCCCTCTCCCGGAGGCGGAGCGGGCCACCAATACCCCCATCACCATCCCGCTCAAAATAACGCACCAGGGACTGAGCAGGATAGACAGTACAATCCCCGCCGCAACCAGCAGACCGGAGATACTCCAGAGGATCGGAGACCATTCCTTGACCAGAGCCGGACTTCCGGGGCTGCTCAACCAGTCCCGCAAGAGATCGGCCCCCCTCCGCAATTCATCGACCTGCCTTTGGGCGCCATTCCTTTCCGGTGACAGGTCAGCCAGTCGAGCCTCGATCACCCCGCGTCGCTCCTTGACCCGGATAGCTTTTTTTATCCAGGAATCAACCTTTTCGAGATCCCGATCGTTCAGTTCAATGGAGATGATATCTTCTCCCCGGATTCCCAGCCGCTCGGCGGTCTTCGCCAGGAGTTCTCCGGCCTGTTCCCGGTTCTTATCCTGATCCTCCCGTTCCCGGTCCAACCGCTCCAGGCGGCGGCCACGCTCCTCCCAGGTGGCGATCGTTGTCTCATCGACCGGGCCTTCCGGAAGCTTGTTCTCATCCAGCTCGCTTGAAGACTCACTTATCTCCCGGCGATAACCCGCGATACTTGTCTCCAACTCCTCGATCTCATCCTCGATCTCTCTGATCCGTTCCAGTTCGTTCCCCTGTAAGTCCTCCATTCCTTTGGGAAATCCGGCGAGGACAGGCCGGAGCGCGTCAACTTCTTCGCGCTTTTTAGCCAGTTCCCCGGCATTGGTAAGGGCGATCATCTCCTGCGCCGCGGCGCGGCTCTCTTCCCGCTCTTTCTCAAGGGAGCCCAATCGGTCCTCCTCCTCGGCCAGTCCTCTGCGTTCATTCTGGAGCCGTGAGAGCTCGGCCTCCGCTTCGGATAACAGTTTAGCTTCATTTCGGGCGTGATTTGTTTTCAGGCGAAATAAATCTTCGACCGCGGGAAGGTTATATCCCCCGGCCATCTTAACCTTGATCTCTTCCGCCAACTTGTGGTCGCCGGGGTTCTTGTCTTTCAGCAAGTCATGCAGGGTTAGAGTATAACACCGGGCCAGATAGCCGGGGGGCACTTCCGGGGGGGGGGGAGATCTTCCCCGTCGCGTTGCCAGGTCACCCGGCCCTCGATCTCGGAGATGATGATTTTTTTTGCTTCGGCCCAGGTGATCCGGGCCCGGGTCCGGGCTGGTGGATTCCCGGGCCAGAGAGTCTGCCGGATGACCCGGCAGAGGGAACTCTTCCCGGAGCCGTTCGGCCCCAGAATGATATTCAGCCCGGGAGCGATTCTCTCAATCCGGAAAGGCCGTTCGATCCCGGGCAACCGGTGAATAGTGATCCGGGTGATCTTCACTGTCTTCCTCTCACTTCCCCCTCGCCTTGCTGGGCCAGGAGCTCTTCCAGGGCCTCGAACCCCGCGGTAACCAGAATCCTCCGGATCTCGTCATCCGTGGCGGGAGGATTTCTTCGCAGCCGGCTCCATCGGGAATTGGCGGTTGTTCTTCCGAAGGATCCCCGGGCGGCGGCGATAAGTTCCCCGGCCCGTCCTTTTCTTTCTATAATCTCATCGAGCAGCCGGGCCAGGGCAGCCGGGGGATCGGAGCCCTCAGCCAACCCGGCGAGATCAAGGGCGGGGGCGCCCTCGTCAATGACCTTCTCAATGAAGTAGTGGGTATCTCCGAGGGTCTCCTGGGGAAAGACAAGGCTTCGCGCCAGGGTGCGGATCCGGTGGTGAGAGGCGGTACGCCCGGTTAATCTGAGACGGCAGCCGCCCACGCGGGGCCTGATCGGGGAGGCGACGACGTCTTCATGGGCCCGCCCAATCGCCCGTCGCATCAAGGAAAAGAGAGCGTCTTTCAGATCTTCCGGATCGGAGCCTTCAACCCCGTCGATCGCGACCTCCAGCGCTTCCCAGCGAAGGCGGCTCAGGGGAAGAAGTTCGATCTGGACATCTCCCGGTCCATTCACGGTCGCCAGCCAGGCGCCGTGCGGGCCCGGTTCTCCGGGGTTGAGGCCGGAGAGGCTGCCGAGATACCCGATCGGCCGGGGCCCGGAGAGAGGGGATGGTCTATGGATGTGGCCGAGGAACCAGGCGTCCACCGGAACTTCTTCCAGGTCGCGGGAGGAGACGGGAGCGTAAGGACTCCCGGAGGCGTCAAGATCGCAGTGAAGGAGCCCCAGAGTGGGTAGATCCGAGTCCCGGGTGAGGGAGAGTTCCCGGATCGGGTTCTTTCGGTAATAACGGTCCCGGAAGGACCAGCCGGCAATCCGGATCCGGGTGCCGTTCTTTAAATCTATCTCCACCACTTCCCATTTTCCGTCTCGCCCGAGCAACCGAAAAGCGGGGATCTGGTCGGAGAGGCGTGGCAACGCCATCCAGTCATGATTTCCCGCTACGGCAAAGACTGGTATCCGGGAAGCAAGGAGTTCTTCCACTCCCCATTTAAGATGTCCGTAAGCTTCAAAGCGATCCCGGTCGTTCTCTATGACATCCCCGGATAGAAGAACCGCCTCGATATCATGGGCAACCGCCCAACTAACCGCGGCGCGCCAGGTCGCGGCCGGTGTCAACTCGGAGGGGTCAATCCCATATTCGCCGATGTTCGACGGCAGTCTGGTAGTTCGATTCCCGAGATGGATATCACCGATGCAGAGAATTCTTGATTTCATATTGAAGGATAAAACAGTCCAAACTCTCTTTCCAGTTCCTCGTAATAATCAATAATAGTGCGGACATAGCGGCGTTTCTCGGTATATTTACCGGGGTAAAAACACCGCTTGAACCCGTAAATAATATGATTCTTTAATTCCTTGGGATCAATCGCGAAGGCATTGACCGCCCGCCCAATCTCCCGGGTAACCGTGGTTTTGCTCATCAGCCGGTTATCGGTACAGAAGGTGGCGCTGAGTTTCGCTTCTTTCATCTTCTTAAACTGATGATTGGCGATATCCCCGATCAGTGGGTTGGTCTGAAGGTTGCTGGTCAGGCAGACTTCGATGGTAATGCGTCTGTCCGCGATATACTGACTGAGATTCTGGATGTATTTCTTTCTGTCCTTTATCTCGGGGTTGGTGATCTTGGACTCGTCGAAGAGATAGTAACCGTGCCCGAGGCGCTCCGCATAGAGATCGGTAATAGCCTGGAAGATGGACTCCGGGCCGTACGCCTCTCCGGCGTGAACGGTTTTGTGGAGAAAGTTCTTCTGCGCGAAATGAAACGCCTTCCAATGATCATCGGCCGGAAAGCCGTACTCCGGGCCGGCCAGATCGAAACCAACGATAGGGAGAGATAGACGGTTCCGGACCTGAACAACTCCCTGAACCAGCTCATAAGAGGCGACGCCGAAGTTGCGTCGCTGGTCTGAAAATGGATGAGCATCAAGAAAGATCCGATAATACTCGGACATCCTCCTCCCAAAGAACCTCAGCGCGCAGGTAATAATTCCGTAAATAAAAAGAGGTTCTTCGCCGCTGGTGATGGCCGGGCGCGCGTTGTATTCTTTCGCGGCCCGCTCCATCCCCCGATTCACACTCGTCAGGACATTCTCCAGATCCATCCGGGAGTTGACATGGAGCTGGGGAGCGAAACGCACTTCAACATAACGTACCCCCTCGGCCTGATTATCTTGAGCGAATTCATAGGCGATCCGTTCCAGGTTTTCAGGGGTCTGCATAGCTTTGACCGTATATTGGAAACCAGCCAGGTATTCTTCCAGGTCGGCGTAATTATCCTTAAAAACCAGCTCGTTCAGACCTTCTTCCGTGTACGATGGAAGCTCAAACTTCTCCTGCTTGGCTATATCGATTAGAGTTGATAGACGGAGAGAGCCGTCCAGATGAACATGAAGATCGGTCTTGGGAACCGCTTCGATAAATTTTTTGGTAATCATAATAAAATACCTTTTCGAGTAAGTTTTAGTTACGGAAGAAAATTCTGGTCTGCTCCGGGATTGCCTTATCCGTTATCTGGCTGCCGGAGACGATTGAACTGTCGGAGAAGCGGTAGAACGTGTCCGGCAGTTTCCAGCGGGATCCGCAGATATCGAAGGCGCTCCGCCGGGCGGTAATATATCCGCCATCGATATATCCCACCAGGAGCCTGGTTTTTACCGGCAGAGCCGCCAGTTCGGACTTGGTGAGCTCATCTCCGCGCCGGATTCGGCCGTCTGGCAAAAAATAGATCGTGGCCCGGTTGTCATACTCATCCCCGGCGATCTCCCGCGCGGACTTTCCGTCCCAGCCGATGACCTTGATCTGTTCCAGTTCGTTCTCCCTCTGCCTCTCCCCCAGGACAACAATTGTACCGGCCGTGAGCTTCTTCCAGGCTATAATCTGGTCTCCCCGGAGTTCCTTGCCATCGGGGAAACGGTAAAGAACCCCGGCGCTGTTATATCTGTCCCCGGCTATATCCCAGGCTGTCCGGCCGGCCGCGATAATGTTGGCGTTATCGGCGGTGAATCGGCCGACCCCGGTCTTAACTTCCCGCTCCCGGCCGTATAAGACCTTGGCCAGATAGGGATCGCCCACCACCAGTCTCCCGGCTTTCACATCCGGGTCATACCGGGGCTTCTTATCCAGTCCGAGCTTCTTTCGCACGGACTCTCGAGCGAAAAGCATTCCGCACCGCTTTCGCCCGCGGTGGGAGTGTTTATGCCAGGTGTTGGGAACTCCATAGGCGATCATGGAGTGTGAGAGCACGCGTTCGTCCGGGATATGATAGATTGATTGAAGCTGCCGGAGGAGTTCTCGGAGTGCCTGATACTGAGCGGTAGTGATGTTTTTATTGTGATAGCCGACAACCTCTATTCCCAGGGAGCGGTTATCGAGATTTGTCTTCCCCCCCCACATGCTTCTCCCGGTATGGAAAGCGACTCGTTCCTTGCTGATGATCCGGTAAACATGTCCGTCGGTATTGACGAAATAATGAGTTTCTCCATTCCTGCGAACTTTCCTCAGGGATCCTCGGGCCGGACCTTCGGTTGTATGGAGGATGATATAATCGGTGCGGGACCGGAGGGGACGTTCCCGATTTCTCGGGCTGTAATAACTGGTGATCTCCATTCCCGCTGCCTCTTCACTCGGAAAGGATGGAAACAATAGATACCAGACAATAATTGGCAACCAGTTTTTCATGTTCTATCTTTATCAAAAGATGGGGGAGATAGCAATCTCTTCTTAAACCTCTTTATTTTTTATCCCTGATGCGGTATATTTTCCGAAGATATTATTATTAATAACCAGTGGCCTATACTTGATAACTGAATTCTCGGGCCGCGTTACCGGGGAAGGAGGCTGGTCATGTTGGATCTGCTTAAAAAAACCATGTATGCCGGTGTCGGATTGGCGTATCTGACCAAGGAGAAAGTGGAGGAGATCTCTCAGGAACTCGTTAAAAAGGGGGAACTATCCGAGAAAGAGGCAAAAGAATTTTTTGATGAGCTGGCAAAAAAATCGGAGAGTGCCCGGAAAGCGGTGGAAGAACGGATCGAGAAGATAATCAAGAGTACACTGCAGAGACTGGACCTGGTCACCAGAGATGATCTCTCCGCGCTTAAGAAGAGGATAAAGAAACTGGAGGGCCGATCAAAGGGCGTTGAGGTTCCAAAATAGATGCTGAGCATCCGTAAAATTGCCGGTGTCGGTCGTACTTACCGGCATATCGGCCGATATCGCCAGATCATCCGGGTCCTCTTCAAGTACGGCTTCGGGGAACTTCTTGATACCCTGAAGATCGAGCAGATTGTTGAACTGGGTCTTCAGAAGTTACACCGGAGGCGACATGAGGAGGTCGAGGTCCTGACCGGCCCCCAGCGATTCAAACTGGCCCTGGAAGAACTGGGGCCTACCTTTGTCAAGCTGGGGCAGATACTCTCCACCCGTCCCGATCTGATCCCCCTGGCCTTTATTGAGGAACTCACAAAACTCCAGGACGAAGTCCCTCCCTTTCCCTACCGAGAGGTCCGGGAGATCATCAAAGCCGAGACCGGCCAGTTCCCGGAAGACCTCTTTGGAAGCTTCGAAGAGAAACCGATGGCCGCCGCTTCGATCGGCCAGGCGCATAAAGCCCGGCTGAAAGATGGGACCGATGTCGTGGTCAAGGTTCAGCGTCCCCGGATCAGGAAGACGATCGAGATTGATCTGGAGATAATGCTCCATCTGGCCGGCTTGATGGAGCGGCACCTGGAAGAACTGCGGGTCATCCGCCCAAGCCGGATTGTTGAGGAGTTCGCTCACACTCTAGAAGAGGAGATCGCCTATACTGTCGAGGCATCCCATATCGAACGGTTCGCCGCCCAGTTTAAAGACGATGAAACCATCCGGGTTCCCCGGGTCTACCGGGATATGACAACCGAACGGATCCTTACCATGGAGGATATTCACGGCGTCAAAGGATCCGATCTCGACTCCCTGAAAAAGGAAAATTACGATCTTCCCCTCCTCGCCGAACGGGGCGCCGATCTGATTATGAAGCAGATCTTCGTTTACGGCTTCTTCCACGGTGACCCTCATCCGGGGAACATCTTCTTCCTTCCGGAGAATATTATCTGTTACGTTGACTTCGGGATGATGGGCCGGATCAACCGGCAGGAACGCGAAGATTTTGCCGATCTGCTGATGGCGACCGTCCAGCGGGACTATAAAAAGTCTGTCGAAGCGGTTCTGAAGTTAACGGATTATGATACCGAACCGGACCGGGAGAAACTGGAACGGGACATGGCCGATCTTGCCGATCAATACCTCTACTCATCACTTAAGGAGTTAAGCCTGGGGAAATTGATGCAAAAGCTCCTGAAATTTATGGCCACACACCGCCTGACCATAAAGGCCGATTTCTTCCTGATGATGAAAGCGCTCAGCCAGGTTGAGAGCATCGGGGTGGCACTCGACCCTAACTTTGAATTCATATCTATAGCGCGGCCGTTTGTTCAGCGTATTCAGCTGGCTCGCCTCAACCCGAAGCGGATAGTCGGTGAACTCTTCGAATCAAGCACCGAATTACTCGGTCTGCTCAGGGAGATCCCCGGGGAGTTACGTTCTATCCTTACTCAAACCCGGGAAGGGAAACTGAAGATCATCTTCCAGCATCGGGGATTGGATCGGGCTCTCTCCACCTTCGACCGGACCAGCAACCGGGTTTCTTTTTCCATCGTTCTGGCGGCGCTGATCATCGGGTCGTCTCTGATAGTGCTCTCCGGGCTTCCTCCAAAATGGAACGACATCCCGATCATCGGGCTCCTCGGCTTCCTGTTCGCGGGAATTATGGGCTTCTGGCTATTGATCACCATCCTCCGCCACGGGAGGATGTGAGGGAGAGCCCATTATTCTCCATTGTCAACCAGTGGAAGATTGGGAGGCGATATACAACACAAGAAACTTATCGGTAGGATAATATTCGCTAATATTCTTGAGCTACCATTAAAGAAATACAGACGTTTTATTGAGAACACGGAGAATTTACTGTTCTTTGACAAGTTGCGGGCCTGCCAACCTCGCAATGATATAAAAGTTAAAAGACTCTCCAGAGCCGGGATCAGCCGGAAAACCAAAAGTTATTCGCCAAATGTAGTCGCCGAGATAACAAGAAGAAGCGATGATTTCTCTATCAGATATACCCATGAGGGATTTAATAAAGTGTATCTGATTGATAAGCTATTGAATGAAAGAGTCCGTGCAAATCACCGTTCCGGTCCGCATGAGTCCATGCCTGCCCCGTGCGAACGGAGTGAGTTTACGGAGTTTCAGTCCACGCCTGTTCCGTTAGATGACGAAGTCTATCTAATGTGGTTATTCCGGGTTAGACGCTTAAGCTCAAGGAATGAACTTACTCATAAAATACTGAAAGGAATAATCGAACATCAACGCAAGTATCTAAGGACAGGCGAACCAATTGATTTAGTGCCATTCAGCCAAGTCCAGTTACCCATCGAAAATAGTTGGACATCGAGATTGGCAAATAGACTTTCAGTGATTATTCCCTCTGGCGAGGAAAAACCCTTAAAATGGTTTTTTCAAACCCAGAAGGATATAAATAAAAGGCTTGTAAAACAGCTCCTTGATAAAGAAAATGAGGATATTGAGTCTGGAAGGTTAAAAAAGCCTCTCACGGATAACCAGATAAGGGTTGAATTAGAGAGCGAATATGGGGTTAGACGTTCCAGACACTCAATCGGTCTTTGTCGCAAGGATATGGGGATACCTCCTGCCAACAGGAGATTATCAGGATATAAATATCCCCCTCTTTCGGCGAATTTCTCAATGCTGTATCCTATGACAATTGAATCCGTTGTAAAATTCGCTCCGGAAAAAAGCGGAGTTTATGAATTTAGTATAAAGAAAAAAATACGAGATACGGTCTTTTACATCGGAAGTTCCGGGAATATCAAAAAGAGATTAAGAGAACACCTGGGAAGAAACAGCAAAAACGGGCGGATAAAGGTTTTTTTAAAAAAATACGAATGTTCTTTCAGATATATCCAGTTTTCAAGGAACTGGAAGGAAGAGGAAAGGAGATTATATAAACTATTCGTTGCTACCTATGGTTTAGCACCGAAATGTAACAGAGTGAGACCATAATTTAATCACGAACGACATTTCACACTTCGCGAAATTGCTGAAGACTTAGTATTGGGGGAGGGTAATTTATGGTCACCACCGGGCTTGTCCCAGTGGAGTTGTGACTGAAAACCAGGAGGAATCCCCTCCGCGCCTGCGGCGCGGGGGAGAACGGGGATGGATTTAGGTAATGAAAGCAATCTGTTATAAGTCCGGCTTTTTATATTTTTTGGCGCTCGTTCTACTTTCTCCCGGCTGCGCGCGAAGGGCGGAAGAGGCGGAACCGGAGAGAATGAACATCGCTTTTCAGAAGTGGGTGGGCTACGGGCCGTTTTACCTGGCGAAGGAGAAGGGGTTTTTCAAAGAAGAGGGGATGGAGCTTGTGATCGTGGATGAGCCGCTCGACTCTGCCAGGCGCGACGCCTTCAAGCAGGGAATGCTCGATTGCGAGGCGGGGACTATCGACCTGCTGGTCGCGAAGAGGGCACAGGAGACGCCGATAGTCGCCGTCATGGAGATAGACCATTCTGCCGGGAGTGACGGGATTGTCGCGGCAAAGGGCATTAAAAAAGTGGAGGATTTGAAGGGCAGGAGGGTGGCCCTGGCGAGGGACAATGTCGGGGAGACTCTCCTGGCCCATGTGCTCGATAAGAAGGGGATGTCGCTTGCGGATATAATCATAGTTCCAAGAGGCCCTGATGACGTATGGGAGGCGTTTCTGAAAGGCGATGCGGACGCGGTGGTCACCTGGCAGCCGTGGCTGTCGAAGGCCCTGGAAAGGCCCGGGGCGCATGTCCTGCTCACAACCAGGGACGAACCGGAGATAATAATAGACACTCTCAACGTGAGGGAGGATATGGTAAAAAACCGCCCGGGGCTTGTCAAGAAGCTGATGAGGGGTTGGTTCAGGGCTATAAAATATTATAAAGCGCATCCCGTTGAGGCGAGCGGGATTATTGCCCACCACTACGATATAACGCCGGAGCAGTACAGAAAACAGGTCACGGGCCTTAGATGGGTAGGTTATGAGGAACAGATTGGGCCAGAGGAAGAAAAGGAGTTGATCGAATGCTTCAATACTATTGCCGGGATTAAGTTTGCCGGCGGGAGAATATCAAAGAAACCGGACGCGAAAAAGGCATTCGACAGAACGCTGCTGAGGACGCTTTATGAAGACAGGAAGTAAGATAACCATCTATTTCATTATAGCGGTCGCCCTGCTCGCCGGTTTCGCCATGCTCAGTTTATATATCCCGGCTAAAAACAACCTGAAAAAAGAGATATTCGCTCATCTGAACTCAGTGGCCCAATCAAGGGCGAGGCATGTCGAGACTTTCCTTGAAACGGAGAGAGAGAAGGTAGTGCAACTGTCCAAAAGCATGTATATCGCAAACCTGCTATCGGCAGGCAAAGGCTCCCCGGGTTACGGCGGAAAATTAGAGATCGCCACAGAAAGGCTGGACGGGACGGAAAAGGCCAGCAAATGCGTTCAGGAATTTTTCGTCATGAACACGACCGGCGTAATTGTTAATTCCAGCGACATGAAGAGCATCGGCCTGGACAGGTCAACCGACGCGTATTTTTTGGGAGGAAGAAGAGGACCGTATATTAAAGATGCCTACTATTCCAGAACGACGGGGAAAAAGCATCTGGTTATCTCGGCGCCCGTAATAGAGAACAAGAAGTTTCTGGGCGTGGTCGCGGCCAGGTTCAGCCTGGCCAAATTAAATAAAATAGTAACCGACAGGACGGGCCTCGGCAGAACGGGCGAGATATACCTGGTGAACAAGTACGGCTACATGATAACGCCCTCCCACTTTGTGAAGGATACTTTCCTCAGGCAGAAGGTCGATACCGCAGGCGTAAGGGCGGGCTTTGAAGACGTCGAGAAGTTCGGCTCAAAGCCGCATCCGCACAAGGCGATGATTTACACGGACTACAGGGGAGTCAGGGTGCTCGGTATACACGACCATATCCCGTGTATGCAGTGGTGCCTTGTGGCGGAGATCGACGAAAAAGAGGCCTTGGCGCTCCTGGCCGGAATAAGAAACACCTTCATCGGCATCATGGCTGTTATCCCGTTACTGGCATGGCTTGTAGCCATTTTTGTTTCGAGAAACATCAGCGGGCCAATCCGAAAATTGCACAAAGGTACCGAAGTAATCGGCCGCGGCGATCTGGGTTACAGGGTAGGCACTGACGCGAAGGATGAAATCGGGCAGCTTTCCAGGGCGTTTGACAGGATGACCAGGGATTTGAGCAAATCCCTGGACGAGTTGATCGCGGCGAAGGATTATACCGACAATATAGTCAGGAGCATGATCGATACCCTGATCGTGGCGGACTCGGATGGGATGATAAAAACTGTTAACCGGGCCACACTTGATCTGCTGGGATACACGAAAAAAGAGCTGATCGGAAAGCCTGTTGATATACTTTTTGCAGAAGAAGAAGAAGAAGAAGAAGAAGAAGAAGAAGAAGAATTTAGTACCGCCAAATTGAAAAAGTTAATAAAAGAGGGCTCGCTCAGGGATTATGATATGCCCTATAAGACAAAATTGGGCGAGAAAATCCCCGTCAGTTTCTCCGGTTCGGTAATGAGAGATAAAAAAGAAAAGCTGGTGGGCATAGTCGGTATCGCACGCGATATGCGTGAAATAAATCGCCTTATGCAAAGAGAGAAGGAACTTGCCGTTGCCATAGCAGCGTCTGAGGCTGAACGCAGAAGGGCAGAGGAATTGGCCAGGAAGAGCAAGGAGTTAGAGAATGCTTACATAAAACTGAAAGAGACACAAGAAAAACTTATTCAAACCGAGAAACTGACTTCGATCGGCCAACTGGCGGCAGGGGTCGCTCATGAGCTCAACAACCCGCTGACGTCGATTATGCTAAACGTACAGAGGCTGTCTATTTTACTTAAAAAGCAGGTTGCTGACATGCCCGACTTAAAAATTTACGCGAAGGGCCTGGAGAGAGTGGAACGAGCCACCGAACGATGCAAGGAGATCGTGGGCAGCCTCCTGATCTCTTATCATACGCCTCGTTTTGAATTAGCTCCCACCGATGTAAACGAAGTTATAAAAGAAACCCTGAAATATTTACATGATCAAATCAAAACTACGAATATGGAAGTGTCAAAAGGCTTTGCGGCCCATCTGCCAAAAGTGGAAACCGATAGACATCAGCTCAGCCTGGCCTTCAGCAACCTAATCATGAACTCATGCGAAGCTATGCCCGAAGGAGGACGTTTGAGAATAAAAACCAAGCTCCGGAACGAGGGGGTTAAAGAGGCGGCCGGGGAGACAGCGGAGTCCGGCACAGCGGTGGAGATTGAATTCAGCGACACAGGACACGGTATATCGGAGAAAGATATGATCAGGATATTCGATCCGTTTTTTACCACTAAAGTGCCCGGTAAAGGCGTAGGCCTGGGGCTCTCTATCACCTATGGAATTATAGAAAAGCTCGGGGGCGCCATAGAAGTAACAAGCGAGGAAGGCAAAGGGACCACATTCACTGTACTGGTCCCGGTAAAAGCTCAAAAATACGGAGTAACAGAACAATGATCGGATCCATACCTTCAGTAACAAGCACCGGTTCATCCGGGACCCGCAGAGGCGGTCGGAAGAAATCCGTAAAACCCGGGGTAAGCATTAAAGTCGGTGTCGGGGGGATAAAAGTAGCCGGACCGGTCAGTCGGGAGAAGACCGCGCCTATTCGTTCCTGGACATTTGCTCCGAAGCCAAAGTTCACCAGATGTTTCTCAGCGGACAAGTATTTTATGGTGGAGAGAATAAAGGAGCCGGCGATGAGCATCCTGGAGTATGTGTCCGATCTGGTGATTGTCGCTTACCTGCCGGGGGTCGAAGAAAAGGAGGATATCCAGTTGAAGATACATGGCGACATTCTTGAAATATCGGCCCGGGGCAAAGACACGTCCGGAGTGAAAAAATACGCCAAAGAAATGTTGCTCCCGTTCATGGTCGACCCCGGAAAAATAAAGACCCATTTCCAAAATAACATCCTGGAGATAAAACTGCGCGAAAAAAAAGACACGAAAAAAAAGAGGAGAAAAGATGAAAAAGAAAATTCTGATCGTGGACGATGAGAAAGATACCTGCGAAATCCTTGCGGAGATCCTGGAGGACGAGGGTTATGACGCGTCTTACGTCCTCAGCGGTCGATCGGCTTTGCGAAAAATCAAGGAGAACAAGCCGGATCTGGTTCTCCTGGATATCAAGATGGCCGAAATGGACGGGATAGACACATTGGAACGGATGAGGAAATTAGAAAAAGAGATAGCGGTGGTCATGATAACCGCTTACGGTTCGTTGGATACAGCCAGAAAAGCCATGCAACTGGGCGCTTTAGAATACATCACCAAGCCGTTCGACATAAAACTTATATCATCAATTGTCAAAGATGCCCTGTCAAGAAAGTAACAGATGAAAAATTTGATCTATATTCCCATAGTGCATACGGAGATCGACCTGGGGAGCATGTCGGAATTCGCGAAAAAAGAGTACCTGGCCAGGTACGGCGAGGGGAAGTGGGAGGAGCACATAAGGGTCATAAATGAAACCTGGAACGGCCTGCGGGGGAAGATATTCAGTCTGAACTTGCCATTCAAAAAGCTGAAGATATATCAAGACGGGCTCCCCGTCTGCGGCCGGGAACTGGAGATAGTCCGTGAAGTGGCCGGGATGGGAAGCCCAAATCACAAGATTATCTTGGAGCTGGTCGAGAAAGGAGCAAGACTGGAGGGAACGGAAGATCACGAGCTTCTTATTCAAGAATATAACAATCTAAAGAGGTTATATGAACTCGCCCATACAGCGCAGAGGACAGCGTTCATGCAGAATTACAGGAAGACGGCATCAGAGTTACTTGCCAAGCGGGACAAGTTCATAGCTGAAAGGGTAGAGAGTACTCTGGCCGAGCATGAAATCGGCCTTCTGTTCATTGGCCTGGAGCATGCGGTGGATAAATATTTGAAAAATGTGACGGTCTCTTATCTGATTCACAGGTTGCCGTTCAGGGAGAGGTATGAGGTGGCCACGCACGGTTAGAGGCGCGGCGCTGCCCTGGGACAGACTCCGGGAGCTAATTTATTGCTTAAGAATTTTCCCGATATCCATCGGGATCCCGATTTCATATCTTTTCAAATAAAAAGTATCGGGACAATAATTCTGTCGACCTAAAGGTCGACGACTACGACATCTTCGTAGTTGTGGACCTTTAGGTCCACTAAGTTCTCGGATAGAAATTATATGTTGGCTGAGGCTATAAGACCTTTTTTAGTTTTTGCCTTGATTTAATCACAATAGTCTTTTTTCAAAACATAAATTTGCGACCCCCGCATTTTGCGGGGTAGACTGCGGGAGCTAATTTATGAAGAAGAACAAAATTCTCGTCATAGACGATGACCCCGGCGTGAGGGAAAGCCTGGCAGAGTACCTGGAGAAGAGGGGATACATGTCTATAACCGCTTCCACGGGAAAAGAAGCCCTGATCAAGTTAAAGAAGGAAGCACCCTTGGTTGCCCTGATAGATCTCAGGCTTGGGGATATGTTCGGCCTGGAAGTAATGAAGGAAATAAAAAAACTCAGTCCCGGGACGGAGTGCATCGTGTTCACCGGCTACGCCTCTCAGAAATCGGCTATCGAGGCTATCCACCTGGGCGCCTTTGACTATCTTGAAAAACCCTACAATTTAGATCAATTATTGTTGACTGTCCAAAGGGCGATTGAGAAACGCGAAGCCGAGGCCGCATTGCAAAAAGCGTATGTCGATCTGGAAAGAGAGGTAGAGAAACGAACGGCCGAACTTAAGAAAGCAAACGAAAAACTGCAAACCGAGGTTGCCGAACGTAAGAAGGCGGAGGAAGAGTCAAGGAAGTTAGCCGAAGAATGGGAAACGACTTTTAACTCCATCTCGGATATGGCTGTGATCATAGATAAAAATTACGAGCTTACTCAGATAAACAGAACTTGTTCAGATATTTTCAAGATGGCGCCGAAAGAATTGATTGGCATGAAGTGTTATGAAGTTTTCCATGGGGGAAAAGCTCCCCCCAATGATTGCCCGTTTAATCAGGCAATGAAAAGCAAGATTCCAGTTATAAGGGAATTTTTTGAACCTCATCTGGGGATTTATCTGGAGGAAACTATATCACCTATAGTTGAAAAAGGTAGAGCTATTGGTGCTGTTCACATCGCAAAGGATATTTCTATACGAAAACGAACAGAAGAACAATTGTTTCATTCCGAGAGGATGGCGGGCGTCGGAGAATTAGCAGCGGGCATCGCCCATGAGATAAGAAACCCTCTCGGCAATATTTACGCCTCGGCTCAATTATGCCTCAGCAAGCAGATGCGGAGTGAACAATTTAAAAAACATATGAGGCTTATATTGAGAAATTCGAGGAGCGCGAATAAAATTATTCAAGATCTATTAAATTTTGCCAAGCCTAGTGAAATGATTTTTAATCCGGGCCGGATAGGCAATATACTAACACGTGTTTGTAGCCTTGCCAAAGCCAGATGTATTGAACAGAACGTGCGCTTGAGCAAGAGGGCGTCCCGGAGAATGCCGGAGATTATGATAGATGAAAAGCGGTTGGAGCAGGTGTTCTTGAATTTTATAATAAATTCCCTGGACTCTATGAAAACGGGGGGGAGATTATTTATCAACGCTTATTCGGAAGAGAAAGAAATTGTAGTCCGGTTTTTAGATACCGGGGTAGGAATCCCGGATAAAGATATGGATAAAATATTTGATCCTTTCTTCACCAGGAAAAAAGACGGTATAGGTTTGGGGCTTTCTCTGGCTCACCAGATTATAAGCTTCCATAAAGGGAGTATTAAAATAAAGAGTACCCTTGGTCAGGGAACAGAGGTAACAGTCCGGCTTCCTATCCTTAGCAAAATCGAACAAGAATAGGAATTTTTGGTTCGTCTTCGAAGACCATATGATTTATGAAAAGTTTGCCTAAATTCTTGGAGAAGTATTTTTGGGATGTAGAATTTGAAAAGATAGAATTTCAAAAACGCAGGGTGTTTGTTCTGAGAAGGATTTTGGAATATGGTGATGAGAAAGCCGTTGCTTGGATGGGGAAGAATTTTAAGAGATCAGAAATAAAAAATGTTTTATCTAATTTTCGTGGCTATTCTCAAAAAAGCGCTAATTTTTGGACTCTTTTGTTAGATGTGCCCAGAGAAGAGGTATTATGTTTGAAGAAACGCTCATCAAAGGAGCAAAAGAAAATTTGGCCTTATTAGGCCGTTCGGGTATTTTGAAGGATGCCTATTTGGCGGGTGGCACTGCGGCTGCCCTCCAGTTAGGACACCGCATTTCTGTTGATTTTGACTTTTTTACAACTAAAGAGTTCGTGCCCAAAGTTTTTTCTACTGAGCTGTCAAAATTGGGTTCATTTGATGAAGAACAGGCAGATAAAGGAACAGTTATAGGCGAATTTGAGGGGATAAAATTTAGCCTTTTTATTTACAAATATCCTTTGGTTCTCCCTCCGTTAAAACATTTTTTATTGAATATAGCTGATATTCGAGACATTGCTGCGATGAAGATAGATGCTGTAGCAACTCGAGGGGCAAAGAGGGATTTTATCGATTTGTACTTCATATTAAAATCTGGTTATGGATTAAATGAATTATTGAAGTTTTATGATAAGAAATATGGAAAATTAGCTTCTAATCTTATTCATATTCAAAAGAGTTTAGTATTTTTTAACGACGCTGAGCCTGATGAAATGCCACATATGTTAAAGGAACTGGCCTGGGAAGAGGTGAAGAAGTTTTTTGAGGAAGAGGTTAGAAAAATAGCAGGTAAATTTAATTGATGCATTCAGGAGGTTAATGGGGTGGAATCAATACTTATCGTTGACGATAACGCGGATTTGCGCTGGAACCTTTCCAATATTCTGAAGGAGGAAGGATACCATACCATAGCCGTCTCTGATGGGAAACAAGCGCTGAAAGCGGTTAAAAAAGACACACCCAACCTGATTTTATTGGACATCAAGCTCCCGGGTGAGGATGGGATGGAGGTATTAAAAAATATAAAAAAAATTGACAAGAATGTGATCGTAATAATGCTTACCGCCTTCGGCGAAGTCAGAGGGGCGGTAAAAGCAATGAAGTTAGGGGCGTTTGATTACATCACCAAACCGTTTGACAACGAGGAGCTGGTTCTTCTGGTCAAGAGGGCTCTCCAGACTCAATATCTGAGCAGGGAAGTAGAAATCCTGAGAAAGAGACTGGGGGAGGAGATTGCTTTAGAAGATGTTATGGGAGACAGCCTTCAAATAAAGCAGGTTTTGAACCAGGTCAAAGTAATAGCTCCCACTAATATGACCGTGATCATCCAGGGCGAAAGCGGCGCGGGCAAGGAACTGATCGCCCATCTGGTTCGTCAGAATAGTACCCGGAAGGACAAGTCTTTTATCCCGGTAGACTGTGGCACCATCCCGGGGACATTGGCCGAAAGTGTACTTTTCGGATATGAAAAAGGGGCTTTTACCGGCGCGGACGCGAAGAAGACGGGTAAATTTGAGCAGGCTGACGGGGGCACTTTATTTTTAGATGAAATCACGAATCTCTCCGAGAACATGCAGATGAAACTTTTGAGAGTTATCCAGGAGAGGAAACTTTACCGCCTGGGGGCCAAGAAACATATAAAGATAGATGTACGGATTATTGTGACTACGAACACCCCTTTATCGGAAGCCGTTCGGCAGGGAAGGTTCAGGCCCGACCTTTTTCACAGGCTGAATGAATTTCACATCGATCTCCCTCCTCTCCGGGAGAGAAAAGATGATATCCCCTTCCTGGCCAGGCATTTTCTGAAGGAAGCAAATGATGAGTTCGACAAAAAAATCAAAGGGTTCGCCGCCCAGGCGATGAGAAGTCTGCTCAACTACCGCTGGCCCGGCAACGTTCGGGAGTTGAAAAACGCGGTCAGAAGAGCGGTACTGCTGGCCGGGTCCGCTCATGTTACCCCGGCTGATTTACCGAAAGACATCAAAGAGCGAGATGGAATTCAAAGATCCTTCGGTCTTTCTCAGGATAGAGTTCATCTGACAAAAGCCCTGGAAGAAGGCGCTTCCTTTGAAGATATAACCAGGGAAGTTGAGAGAGATTTGATCAATAAAGCCCTTGAGCAAAGCGGTGGGAAAAAAGTGAAGGCGGCAAAAATTCTCGGCATGAGTCGAAAGACCCTCTATCGCAAGTTAAAGAGCCTGGGCCTGTCTGGTTAGAATTTGAACCTAAATTGAGCGATTCGTAAGCGTTCAGTGGACCCGTATCGGTGGATTGTGGGAGGGGCATCTTGCCCCGATAATCGCGGCTGGAAGCCGCTCCCACAGTAAAATTTTAAAACTGTGTCAGTTCCGTCCGCCGCGTCCCGGAAGTGTCCCATTTTTTCCCGGCCTTTCTTTTTATTAGTCCCCCCGGTCCGATCAGGTTAAAAAATATTCTTCCCCTGCCCTCCCCGATTAAAAGTAATCCGCGAATCACCAGATCATCCCGGATTATGCGACTGTTGCGAAAAGCCTGCGCTTGTTTGGCGGATGGGCGAGATGCGTTAATATTTTGAGAATGCAATGGTTATAAAAACCGGATGTATCTCAAAATATTTATGCTGCCGTTTTCCGGGCTTCCGCGGTGACCCCTAAGACACCAGGGCCTTCGGGGATTTTTTAGGTGAGTTAAAAAGGTTTCGGAGATTATTTCAACACATCATGCAACATTGGCACGGTTATTGCTATAAATGTCAGTAAGTTTTATTTGTTCAAAGGTGCGGGAGTTAGTCTGCAAGGTGAGGAAGGGTAATAAGCATGTCCAGAGTGTTAGTGGTTGATGATGATAACGACACTTGCTGGCTTATCTCCTGTTTCCTGAAAGATGACGGATATGACGTTGACAGTGCCCACAGCGGAAGAGATGCTTTAAGAAAAATCAGTCATAACCGATATGATTTAATAATCCTCGACATCAGGCTATATAAAATAAGCGGTTTAACTGTTCTCGAAAAAGTCCAGGCTATAAGTCCTTCAACAAGAACGATAATGATATCCGCATACGGGGATAAATCCACTCGGGAGAGGGCCGGCGAACTGGAAGTTTATGACTTTATGGAAAAGCCGGTTGATATGACAAAGTTAATGAAAGTTGCAAAGAAAGCTTTGAAATAAATTATGGTCCTTACCTCGGGGTAAGGATAATTCATCACGGTTCACCGGGGTGAATTGAGGATAACCGCCCCTCCATAATACGCGGTTTTACATAAGTTTTCGATATCCGTTCGCGGAATCGATAATGTAAAACGTGTTTTGAGGCGGTTGATAGAATCCTGAAAAGCTCCCTCGGGAGCAAAGGAGGCCGAAGATGGCCGTAGAAAAAGCAATAGCCTCATCCAGCCTGGTCGAAGTTGTCGACCGGATCCTGGACAAGGGCGTCGTGGTTGACGCCTGGGTCAGGGTTTCGCTCGTCGGAATCGAACTTCTGGCGATTGAAGCCCGGGTCGTGGTTGCGTCGGTCGAGACTTTCCTGAAGTATGCCGAAGCAGTGGGTCTCTTACCGGCTGCCTAAACCGCAGCAGGCCAAGGGGTAGCGGGATGTCCTTGGGAGTATAAAGCCGCTTTAACACGGATCACCACTGATGGGACATGCGAACGTTTGAGTTTGTAATCCGTGGTAGTCAGCAATAAATGCCGCTTTATAGGGCATCCGCTTGATTCTGAGCGCATCTCGCTCACTCTGATAGGAAAGTTTGAGAGGTTGATTATGGTTACGCGAAGTCATGAGTTAATCTCAAAAATGGTCGGAGAGATAGTCGGATCGTACGAATCAAAGGTAAAGGTAGTAATTGCCCTGATGAGGGAGGTTAACCGGAAGCTCGGGGAATATCACGCGGAACAGGAGCGGATGATTGATAACCTGAGGGAGAGGTTTTCCCGGTATCAATCCCTGCGGAGAAGTGATTTCGACGCTCTGATGGAGGGAATTCGAAGCCATCAGGAGGAGCGTGAAAACGAGGTTAACCGGATGGTGGAGGATTTCTGCCGGAATGAAGAGGAGACGGTGGCTAAATTGAAAGAGATTCTCACCGTGAGCAGTCCTTCGGTAGTGGATGATTTCAATGTTTTAAAGGAGAAGGTGCTGAGACGGCCGAAAGAGAGGGAGAGAAGAATCAGCCGGATGCTCCGGGACTTCCACCGTGATCGTGAAGAATTGAATATCGCCCTGCGGATGTTGCTGGAAAAAGGTCCCGCAATCAGGGTCAAGGACATCAAGGCGATGGTAAAGGCGTTTACTATCGAGCGCAAAGACGACAACATTGAAGTGGAAAGGGTGCTGGAAGAGTTTGAACAGGTCAAGGATGAAATAAGCAGTCAGTGGCAAAGGGTCATGGCCACTGTTAATTCATAGTTTTTTCCAAACTAAAGATAAGAGTCACGCGAAAAGGTAATTAAATAGTAACGATAGTAAAGAACAGCAAGGAGGTGAAAGAGATGTCAACCGCACAAGATTATACAAGCCTGGCTGAAGATATAGCCGATGCCTATCAGGATAGGGTGAAACGGATCAAAGAGATTAAAAAAGACACGGAGGTGTTTATCGGGGAATGCAAAAAAGAGGATCGGGCCCGGGTGATGGATGTTGACGCACTTTTAAACGAGTGCCAGAAAGAAGATCAAGCCAGAGCCGCTGATATATCCAAGTATTTAGCTGAATGTAACATCCAGGATAATAAAAGAGCTAAAATAGTTCGTGATTTAAAGCAAGCTTCAGACAAATTGGTCAAAGCTATTAGCTCGGCGAATACGCGATTGAAGGCGGACACCGATAAGTTAATGACTGCTATCTCTTCGGCGAATAAGCAACTGAAGAGGGATACCGGCAAATTGATAGGTGATCTTCATGGCGACAACGAGAAGTTAAAGATTGAAACCAAAGAACTTATCAAGAGGTTTGGCGCCGAGATCCAAACCATGGCCGATGAAGTCTCCAGGCTCCTGGGGGTCTTAAAAGAAGAGGATAAAGCCAGAGCTGCTGATATGGCCAAGTTCATTGATGAATGCAAGCAGGGAGATAAAACTCGTGCTGCTGATATGGTCAAGTATCTATCAGAATGTAAAGATCAGGATAAAGCAAGAGCCGAAGAGGTTTCAAATCTAAAGGCTGCTGCCGACAAATTGATCATGGCCATTGCTTCGGCAAACCAACAATTAAAGGGGGATACCGATAAACTAGTAGCCATACTTCATGGAGACAACGAGAAGTTAAAGATTGAAACCAAAGAACTTATCAAGAGGTTTTCATCTGAAATTCAGATCATGGCCGATGAGGTCTTCAGGCTCCTGGTAGTATTAAAAGAAGAGGATAAAGCCAGAGCTGCTGATATGGCCAAGTTTATTGGTGAAAGCAAGCAGGGAGATAAAACTCGTGCTGCTGATATAGCTGTTTTAATTTCCGGTTTCGGGGAAGAGAGAGTAGCAGCCGCCGGCGCCTGGAAATCCCTGTTGTCAACAATGTCCGGCGTCCGGGGACCAAAACCCCCTCCTGAACCAAAAGAAGAAGCCCCGGGAAAAGCCGGAAAAGAGCCGGCCCCGAAACCCGAGGCCCCGAAGGCCGCTCCGCCCAAGATCGAAGCGCCCAAGATCGAAGCGCCCAAGATCGAGGCGCCCAAGATCGAAGCGCCCAAGGCAGAGGCGCCCAAGCCGGTAAAGATCGAACGCCCGCCGGAGCGCACTCCAGCTAAAAAGGGTTAATATCGGTTGGGGAGATACTTCAGGGGAAGTAAATCACAGCCGGGGGCTGTTTCCCCGAATTGTGAGAAGGGTTGAGACAAGAATATATGCTGAATATAAGAAGAGGAAAGTAAAATGGCCAAGAAAAAAGTAAAAGCAGGCAAAGAAATAAAGGTTTCCAGCAAGACCATAAAATGCGCCTTCTGCGACGGGGAAGGGATTGACCCCTTTGGTCTCCTCTCTCCGTTGTCCGTCTGCCAGGTCTGTGGGGGAACCGGGAAAGTGAGTGTCATCCTCCCCACCGCGGAATGCGCCTTCTGTAATGGGACCGGCATTTACCCCGATCGGAGGCTCACCTGCACCGTGTGCGGGGGTAAGGGTGTGAACACTGTACCGGAGAAAACCAAAGTCTGTCCCGTATGCAAAGGCACCGGGCAGGCCCCCGACAGTCTTCCCTGTCTGAATTGCGGGGGCAAAGGAGTCGTATAGTCAATCACCCCGCGGGGAAATTGTTAAGGCGCCCTTGCTTTAATGTTGGAAACTTTAGCACTATCTCTTATTTTTGACATATAAAAGCCCCTCCTCCGTTATCCGGGAGTGAGTATCAACAAGAATTGCGTCTCCGGTCGTAACTTGTACAGAATGGGAGAACGCAAACGGCCCATTCGCTGTTAAGGCATGACAGCGGGTGCGTCTTAAAAAAAAAGGAGGTGTAAGATGCCGGTAGAAGAGTTAACCACTGTATTAGAGCCGCGGGCCCTGCCTAATTTCGTTGAAACCCCCCAGGTCATAGGAGTCACCGAGAGATCGCTGGCCTATATCGCCGCCGGGTTTCCCGTCCACTTCAGGGGAGTTTCCGGCACCGGGAAGACCACGCTGGCCATGCATATCGCCTCGAAGATCGGCCGGCCGGTGATGCTGATCCACGGGGACGAGGAGTTCTCCTCCTCCGACCTGGTGGGGGGAGAATACGGGTACCGCGTAAAGAAGGTCATCGACAATTTCATCCACTCGGTCCTGAAAACCGAAGAAGACATGCAGAGGCGCTGGGTGGACAACCGCCTGACCGTGGCCTGCAAGTACGGGTTCACCCTGATCTACGACGAGTTCACCCGTTCCCGCCCCGAGGCCAACAACACTCTGCTCTCCGTCCTTCAGGAAAAGATGCTCGATCTTCCCGCCGCCCGGGAAGGCAATGAGAGCTACCTCAAGGTCGATCCCAATTTCACGGCCATCTTCACCTCCAATCCCGAAGAGTACGCCGGTGTCTATCGGAGCCAGGATGCCCTGCGAGACCGGATGATCACCATCGACCTTGATCACTATGACGGGGAAACCGAGGTGGCCATCACGGTAGCGAAAACCGATCTTTCTCCTCCGGACGCGGAAAAGTTGATTAACGTGGTGCGGGGCCTGCGGGAGTCGGGCAAGTGCGAGTACGCCCCCACCATCCGGGGACCGATCATGATCGGCAAGACCCTGAAAGTGCGGGGAGCGGTCGTCTCCAGGGACAATCCGGTCTTCCGGGAGACGGCCCTGGAGATATTGACTTCCGAGACCAGCCGGGTCGGTTCCCGCTCCCACCAGCAGAAGGTCAGAGAGATCATCAACAAGCTGCTCGATCAATACTGCTGAAGAGACCACCGGTGTCCGGCCGGATTGTTATCCGGAAATTCAGAAAGATACCCGCGGGAAGGCCATCCCAACCCGGAACCTGGGGTAGGAAGACCTCGCCAGGCAGTTGAGAAGATAAGCTCAAATTTCAATAATATTATTTTTACGCAGGAAAAATAAGATTATTTCGATATAAAATGCCCATTGCAATTGTGAAAATAATTTCCGATATTGCCTCAATAGAATCATGATGGTCGTTGTTCAAAACATAAAAGTAGCGGCGAAGCCGCTAATTTTATAAAAGGAGGAAGAAGATGACATTGATGAGAGCTTACGCGCGGGTCGATGAAGAAGGCCGAATTCCTATTCCCGGCAACATCCGGAGAGAGGCCAAGTTGGAGCCCGGTCAAATGGTCGAGATCAAGATACAGGGGACTCAACTGGCCCAGCATATAACAATCCACGCCCGCAAGGCGGCCAAGTAGAGGACGGTAAGGATAGAGGGCAGAGGACGGAAGAAAGAGGGCATTTTACCGGTTTCAGAGACCGGGAGTAAATCAATTAAGGGGGTGATGAACCGTGCCGGACTATAAAAAAGATGCAGATAAATTTTTCCCTTGGGAAGATGAGGAGGGGAGAAAAAGAAAGCCGAGCAGAGGCGACAGCATCCCCCCGAAGACAAATATACAGTCCAGAGTCCATTCAAAGCCAAAGACCGAAGGACAGGATTATCTGGATATGTATATAAGAACTAAGGAGAAAGAACGGACGGAAAAATATGGCGAAATTTTAGGAAAACGACAAAAGAACATTTCAGATTCATGGCGAGATGTAAAAAAAGACCTGCTGGAAAAGGAAGATAAATTACCCAAGGTCCCCAAGGGTGGTTTAGAAGAATCTGAAAACAAGACAGACGTAAAAACCAAGCGGAAGGTCCCAGGGCATTTTAAGAAGATGGATTGGAGCTACTGAAGTAATCAGGGATTTGTTCACTATTTTGCACCATGTAAATGGGGGTAAAGATGAGCTGGGAATGGGACAAGGCAAGTTTTAAAACAAAGCTGAAGACCGGGAAAACCGGGATTAAAAAACTGCAGGATGAATGGGCCTGGCAGCCGGTCACCCTAGGTCCCGGGAAATCCTACGGTGGCCATCAGGCCGGCGCCCTCTTTGAGGACGAGGAGTACCCCTGCGGATTCTGCCGGGGACAGGGGGAAAGGCCCCGGGGCACAAAGTGCCCGGTCTGTCGGGGCACGGGCACCCTCATCGTGGACCCGCCCGTCGTCACCTGCGCCTTCTGCCGGGGGAGGGGTGAAGAAAAACCCCGGAGCAATGTGACCTGTAATGCCTGTAAAGGCAAAGGAGTTCACCACGTGGAGGCGCCGGTGGAGATATGCCCCAAATGCCGGGGAACGGGCAAGGAGCCGACCAACAAGCTTGTCTGCGGGACCTGCCGGGGGAAAGGTGTTGTCACGGTAAGAGAAGAGACCAGATCCCATGATTTAAAAGCATCGGACAGAAATCCGTGGAGCGGAGGCGGGGAGAGTTTCCTGTCCGCTAAAGTCGAGCGGGAAAGGCCGGTCGGCACGGCCTCGGGAAGCGAGCGGGACGTCCTGGAAGTGGTCAAGGAACTGGGCCGGGCGGACCGGGTGGCCGTGAGCAGGCACGCATCGCCCCCGATCTCCTCAACTTACGCCGAGCAGCTCTGCGACTCCCTGGTCAGAAAGGGCCTTCTCTTGAGAGAAGGCCGCTACTACATCCTTGCTTCTCATGCCGGGAATCCACCTGACAGAAAATTATGAAAGTGATAAACGCGAGAGTTCAAGCGATAAAGGAAATGTCCCGGGAAAAGGCCCGGATTCTACGGAAGAAGGTCGCGGTCATCTCCCCTCTCGAAGAGGCGGCCCTGGCCTGGAAAAAGCAGATGGAAAGGGACGGGAGGCTGCAACGAAAGGAGCTGCTGAAAAAGGATTCTTCCGGGGGGCTTCCTTTTCGGGATGCCGTGGCGAAAACGATAATTGAACACGACAAGCGAAAGCTGGCCGGCGAACCCGATGAAGCGGCCTGGGTTCAATATAATCCCTGGAAGGAGGAAGACAACAAAGACAAAAAAAAGAAGAAGGAGATACCGCTCAACACGGCCACGGTAGTCTCGATCAGGAAGAAACTGATCGCCCGGGAGTGGGCCCGGGCCCTGGGGAAGCCGCCTCCGGGCAACCGGGACCGGGCCGGTGATTTAGAACGGGAAGCGACCTCGTGGGAGAAGAAGAGGGAGGCGGAGAAGATAAGGAAGGAAGAACTGAGACAGCGGAGGGAGAGGCTGAGGCAGAGACTGGGAGAGGCCCTGGACGATTTCGGCGCGAGATTAAGGGAAGTGGCTAAAAGTACGCCAGACACGGAAAAATTGGCCGGTCTCCTGAAAGAGTCGCTGGAAAACGCGGGGCAGGTATTCGATATCGAGTGGCGGGAGAACGGGTGTCTTATATGGATGGAACCCTGGGAAGAGAAGAAACGAAGGAGAATTTCAGGGGATGATATCCCGGTTATCTGCCGGGTGGCAATTGACGATGAACTGGCTGTATCTTCCTGTGATCAGATAACAGATGAAACGATGCTGGAGAATCTTAAAGAGCGGCTCTTGACGCGGCCCCTCCGGGAATCCCTGAACAGCGTGCCTTTTAACGCCGGCGACGAGGAAAAAGCCGAGCAGTTCCTGGAGAGTCAACTCTCGGATATAGGCCGTCTGATCAACCTGGAGCGCACCGGGACCGGTTGGCTGGCCGTTATCGAGAGCTGGGAGGAGATGAAGAAACGAAACTTAAACCGCGGGGGGGAACCCCCGGTTGTAACCGAGGAGATAAAGTTCAACTGGAGAGAGGGGAAATTAGAATACAACCCTGAGGAGAAGAAAAATGAATGAGATCGATACCATCGCCGAGGTTCAGCCCATCATGCTGGCCAGGGAGCAGCCCGCTTTTGTAATGACGCCCCAGATAGAAGATATATTAAAGCGGGCTTTTTTGTACCTGGATGTGGGTTATCCGATCAACCTCTCCGGCCCCGCCGGGACCGGCAAGACCACGCTGGCCATGTACCTGGCGGCCCAGGCGGGTCAGCCGACCATCCTGATTCACGGGGACGAACAGTTCGGCACTTCCGACCTGGTCGGATCGGAGTTTGGTTATCGGAAGAGAAAGCTGGTGGACAATTTCATCCACTCGGTCCTCAAGGCCGAAGAAGACGTGAGCGGCAAGTGGGTGGACAATCGACTCACCGTGGCCTGCAAGCACGGCTTCACTCTTATCTATGATGAATTTACCCGCTCCCGGGCCGAGGCCAATAATGTCCTCCTCTCCGTCCTGGAAGAAAAGATGCTCGACCTTCCCGCGGCCCGGGGAACGGAGGGATATTTAAAGGTGCATCCCGATTTCCGGGCTATCTTTACCAGCAATCCCCATGAGTACGCCGGTGTGCACCGGGCGCAGGATGCCCTCTGGGACCGGCTGATCACCATAAAGCTGGGCCATTACGACCGGGATACCGAGATAGCCATAACCGCCGCCAAGACCGGGATATCGCCTCCGGAAGCCGGGATGGTCGTGGACCTTGTCCGGGGGCTGAGAAACCACGACAATAACGGAGCCATACCCACAGTCCGCGCCGCCATTATGATCGGCAAGGTGATGAACATGGCCGACCTAAGCCCAACCTCTTCCGATGAGGGCTTCACGAAGATCTGTCTGGATATCCTGGATTCGGAGATGGACTCGCTGGACGTATCCCGGAGATCGGATTTCAGGGGAAAGATAACCAGATTGATTGATGAGATCTGTTATAACTAAATACCATGAAAGAAGCCCTGGTTCATTTTGAGCGCGCCAATAGCCTCGCCGGGGACGGCCACCCACAGGGTGTTATATCCGAGTACTTGAAGGCGCTGGAACTGAACCCCGGGCTGCCCGAAGCCCATAATAACCTGGGGGTAATATATAAAGAGAGGGAGGAGTACCGGAAGGCGATAAAGGAGTATAAGAAGGCCCTGGAGATTGACCCCCTTCTGGACCCGGCCTGGAACAATCTCGGGGTAATCTGCCTGATCTTCGGGGACTGTCAAATCGCCATCATCGCCTTCGAGAAGGCCCTTCAGATAAATCCGGGCAACGCGCGGGCCCATAATAATCTGGGGATAGCCTGCGATCGGATGGGTGATCGCGAGAGGGCGAAGGCGGAGTTCCGGACAGCGGTTGAGATTGAACCGGACCTGGCCGAACCTTATTACAACCTGGGTACGACTTACGGGATGTCGGGGAGAATGGATGATTCTATCCGTGAATTAAAGAAGGCGATCGAGCTTGATTTTATCGACGCCAACTCCCATTTCAATCTGGCACTCTCTTATCAGGAAAAGGGTATGACGGAGAAGGCGGTCGACGAATACAAAACAGCTATCGCGCTTAATTCCCGCTTCGCGGAGGCCCATTATAACCTGAGTCGCTTATACAAGACACGGGGGCAGAGGTTCGAGGCTCTGCGGGAATTGAAAGATTTCATAAGGTTGTCGGGAAATTAAAGAGGCTAAAGATGAAAGGAATAGAGCTCCAGATCGTAAAGGTTGTTACAAACCTGCGCGAGGCAGATAGTGAGTCAATAGCTCGAAGGATCGGGGTCTCCGCTGAATACGCGGCAAGGGTCTGCGCGGGGCTTCTTAAAGACGATTATCTTGTGGTAGGAAGCGATGGCCAATACCGGGTCACGCCCAAGGCTCAGAGAGCAATCAACCCGGTTAAAACCAGGGGGCCGATACCCATATTGAAGGGGGGGGGCTGAGAAACAGAGCGTGGATAATAGAGAGAAAAAAATTATGGCGAATGACAAATTGACATTGAAAGTGGCCGAGGCGAGGCCGCGCGACGTGGGAAGGGGCATAGCCCGGGTCGACCCCGCGGATCTCGAAAAACTGGGCTGCGAGATCGGTGATGTCGTCCGGATCGAGGGTAAGCGTCAAACCGCCGCCAAGATAATGCCCGCCTACCGGGAGGACCGGGACAAGGGGATTGTCCAGATCGACGGGATCATCCGGGAGAACGCCCAGGTCGGCCTGGATGAAAAAGCCTCCGTGGAAAAAACCACCTCCCGGGGCGCCGAAAAGATCACCCTGTCGCCCATTACCATCAGCGGATTGCGGGGAGAAAGGGACACCCGGTACATCGGCCGGCTTCTGGAAGGACTCCCCCTGCTGGCCGGGGACCGGGTCCGGGCCAACCTCTTCGGAACCCGATCCTGCGACTTCAAGGTGGTGGACACGGTTCCAAAAAAAGAAGTGGTTCTCATCCAGTCCACCACGGCTATCAAAATGGAGGGGAAGGAGTCTCCGGAAAGAAAGGGCGGCCTCCGGATCTCTTATGAGGACATCGGCGGTCTGGACAAGCAGATCCACCGGGTCCGGGAGCTGATCGAGCTTCCCCTCAAGTATCCCCAGGTCTTCGAGCGGCTGGGGATCGAAGCTCCGAAAGGAATTTTCCTCCACGGCCCCCCCGGCTGCGGCAAGACCCTGATCGCCCGGGCGGTGGCCAACGAGACCGACGCCTACTTCACCAGCATCAGCGGGCCGGAGATCATGGGAAAATATTACGGAGAGAGCGAGGGCCGCTTGCGAAGCATATTTAACGACGCCCAGGCCAACGCTCCCGCCATTATATTCCTCGACGAGATAGAGTCGATCGCTCCCAAAAGGGAAGAGATGGGGGCGGAAAAGCAGGTGGAGCGCCGGGTGGTGGCCCAGCTCCTGGCCCTGATGGACGGGTTGCAGTCCCGGGGCCAGATCGTCGTGATCGGCGCCACAAATATTCCCAACACGGTGGACCCGGCCCTGCGAAGGCCGGGCCGGTTTGACCGGGAGCTGTCGATACCCATCCCCGACAAGAACGGCAGGTACGAGATAATCCAGATTCACACCCGGGGCATGCCCCTGGCCGAGGACGTCGACCTGGAGAAACTGGCGGCGATCACTCACGGTTTCGTGGGGGCGGATCTGGAAGCCCTGGCCCGGGAGGCGGCCATGTCGGCCTTGAGGAAGATATTCCCCCGGGTGGATTTCGAGCTGGCAGAGATACCCTATGAGATCCTCCTGGAGCTCCAGGTGACCATGGATAACTTCATGGAGGCGCTGAAGGAGATCGAGCCCTCGGCTATCCGGGAGGTGTTTATCGAGGTGCCTGATGTCGGATGGGACGATGTGGGGGGTCTGGAAGATATAAAGAGCCGGCTCATGGAAACCATAGAATGGCCGCTGAAATACCCGGAACTTTTTGCCCGATCAAAAACTACCCCCCCGAAGGGCATCCTGCTCCGCGGCACTCCCGGAACCGGCAAGACCCTGGTAGCCAAGGCGGTGGCCAACGAAAGCGAAGTCAATTTTATCTCGGTTAAAGGGCCGGCCCTGATGAGCAAATACGTAGGGGAAAGCGAGCGGGGGATAAGAGAGGTCTTCAAAAAGGCCAAACAGGCCGCCCCTACCATCATCTTCTTTGACGAGATCGACGCCCTGATCCCGATCCGGGGAGGCGGGGATGCCGCCCACACCGCTGAGCGGGTCATCAGCCAGTTCCTCACTGAAATGGACGGCATAGAAGAGCTGAAGGGCGTGGTTGTCATCGGCGCGACCAACCGGGCCGACATGCTGGACCCGGCGATACTCCGACCGGGCCGGTTTGATCTGATTTTAGAATTTCCCGTCCCGGATCGGGCCGCCCGCCTGGAGATATTTAAAATCCACATGGAGGGCAAGCCGCTGGCTAAGGGCGTTGATCTCGCGGCGCTGGCCGGGAAAACCGATCGATATACCGGGGCGGACATCGCGGCCGTCGTCAAGAGGGCTTCCATGATGGCCATAAGGGAATTTTTGACGAAAGTGAAAGGCCAGCCCGACGAAAAATCAATCAAAACATTCACAATCAAGCGAAAACACTTCGAAGAGGCGATCCTGGAAGCGAAGACACGGATCCCGGAATTATGAGAAAGGGTGGCAGATGGATAAAGAAAGATACCTTTACGGGATAATAAAAGGCGCCGAAAAAAAATCTTTCGGCCCCGGCGGGATTATTTCCGATGAGGAGGTTTATACAATTCCCTACCGGGGTATCGCCGGCGTGGTGAGCGAATCCCAAATCCCCAGTCCCGATACCATGCTGAAGGAAGCCCTGGGGCGCCTGCTGGTAAGACACCAGCAGACCATCGAGAAGATTATGAGCGAACAAATCGTCATCCCCATGAAGTTCGGGACGACTGTTTCCGGAGACGAGGGGGTGAGGGAAGTTTTAAAAAAAGGCTTTCAGCGGTTCGAAGAACTGCTTGCTTCCATGGAGGGCAGGATAGAACTGGACGTGGCGGTCACCCGGGTGGATCTGAACGGCGTCATCAGGCGGATCGGCGAAGAGGACCGGGAAATAAAAGAATTCAAGACGCTGATTGCCTCCGGGCCCCCCGCCCAGGGTTTCCAGGACCGGATAAAGATAGGGATAATGATCAAGGAAGCGCTGGAGAGACGAAGGACAAAAGAGGAGGAGCGGATCGTTGACTTTCTCAAGAAATCCGCGGTGGATTTCCAGAAACACCCGGTGATGGACGACAAGATGATCGTCAATTGCGCCTTTCTGCTGGAGAAGATCAAGGAACCGGATTTCGACGCCTCCTTAAAGGAACTGGACGAAGAGTACGAGCAAGAAGTGAACTTCCGGTGCGTGGGTCCCCTCCCCCCTTACAGCTTTGCCACCTGCCGGTTAAATAAAATCGGGTATGAGCGGCTGGACGAAGCCGGGAAGTTGTTAAGGCTGGGGAATAATGTCACGGCGGAAGCCGTCAAGGAGGCTTACCGGGAGATAGCTCAAAAAGAACACCCGGACCGGGACCCGGATAATCCGCACCTGGAGAAAAAATTTGAAGAGATAACCGATGCTTACAAGCTGCTGACGAGTTGCTGTGGGGGGGAGGAGATAATTTTCGGCCCGGGGGACCAAAAAGATCTTGTTGTCGTTGAGATTGTCCGGCCCTGAACCGGCTGTTAATGGACTTAGCCCCGCCCTGGCGGGGCGACTACGAAGATGTCGTAGCCGTCGACCTTTAGGTCGACAGAATTATTAAAATTCCTATGCGATAAATTTGCTGATACGTGGATTAATACCCGGAAAGTGATTTTAACCTAAATTAAGAGGCAATAATAATCCAGCATGAGGTTCCAGGATGGATGAGGGAAAATATCTTTACTGCGTGATCAACGAATCCAATGAGAGGAATTTCGGGCCGATCGGGATCGGCGGCCGGGGGGACGAGGTGCATACCCTCTGCTTCCGTGATCTGGCCTGCGTGATCAGCCCGACCCCGATGACCAAATACGTGATCAGCCGGGACAACCTGATCGCCCAGGAAAAGGTGCTGGAAGAGGTAATGAAGGAATACGATGTCCTTCCCTTCCGGTTCTGCACTATCGCCGCCGGCGCGGAAGAGATCAGGAGCCTCCTGATGAAGCGGTACCATGAATTAAAAAACTTATTGAGAGACATGGACAATAAAGTGGAACTGGGGCTGAAGGTCTTCTGGCTTGACCTGAGCGGTATTTTCCGGGAGATCGGGGAGACCGATCCCCGGATAACAAGCCTGAAGAAGAAAATGGCCGGAAAGTCCTCTCCTCCAGCTGTGAATGAGAAGGTGAACCTGGGGAAGGAGGTCAAGCAGGCCCTGGAGCAGAAAAGAGAAGCCGAGGCGGAAGAGATTTTAGACGCGTTGCGACCCCGTTGCGTTGACCTTCGCGTTAACAAGATCGCGGGTGAAAACATGGTACTGAACTGCGCCTTCCTGGTGGACAAGGCCCACGAGATTGAATTTGACGACCTGGTAGAAGAATTAAGCCGAAAATATGAGGACAGGCTGAAGTTCAAGTATGTCGGCCCGGTGGCCCCGTTCAATTTCGCGGAACTGGTTATAAAATGGGGGCAGGAACAATAACCGGAAGAGTGAATTGGCAACCCGCAAGGCGAGAGATGGAAGAAGGGAGATACATTTACTGCATAATCGGGGACAGGGAAGAGAGGAAGTTTGACTCGCCGGCGATCGGCGAGCGGGGAGACGATGTTTACAGTATTTCTCATCGGGATATAGCGGCGGTAATCAGCGTCTCCCCGATCATCAAGTACCCCATCTCCCGGGCCAACACCATGGCTCACCAGAAGGTCCTGGAAGAGTTGATGGATGATTTTACCGTCTTGCCGGTCAGGTTCGGCACAATCGCCGGCGGCAAAGAGAATGTTGCTCCCGATGACAGAATAAGAGAGGAAGTGCTTAAAACAAGATATGAAGAGCTGAAAGATTTATCGCTCAAGATGGACAACAAGATGGAATTGGGCCTCAAGGCCATCTGGACCGACATGGAGTCGATCTTCCGGGAGATTGTGGATGAAAATACCGAGATCAGGAGACTGCGGCAGAAGTTGATTTCACACCAGTCAGTTCAATCGATCCCGCAGAGGGCAACACTGGGAGAGCTGGTAAAAGAAGCGCTGGAACGGAAGAAAGCGAAGGAAGAGAAAAACATACTGGGCATTTTTAAGCGAACCAGCGTTGAATGGCGCGGCAACAAGGTCTTCGGCGATGCCATGATAACCAACCTGGCCTTCCTGGTGGATAAAACCCGGGCGGGAGAGTTCGACGGATTGATGGATAAACTGGCAACGGAATATAATGGGCGAACAAAATTCAAGTATATCGGACCGGTCCCGCCGATTAATTTTGTGGAATTAGTAATAACCCTTGATGAGGAATGAATGAAAAAATCATACCCTGATAGGCCCCGGGAAAGTCAGGAAAGTCCGGGCCCCGGATTTGGATTGCTTGACATTGTGTTTCCCTTTTTGATTCCGGTAAAAGGGGTGGTCTGGATCGGCAATAAATTAAAAGATATGGCCGATACCGAGATAACCGATAAATCCAAAGTGCATGAGGAATTGCTGAACCTTCAGATGCGCTTCGAGATGGGGGAGATAGAGGAGGAAGAGTACAACCGGGAAGAGACCGGGCTCCTGGAAAGACTGGAGGCCATCCGGAAATACGAAGAAGGCCGCAAGTGAAGCTTGAACGTTATTAAAATTTCTCGAAGGAAAATTTTAATAGAAAGGAGGCAATAGAAATGCAAAAAAGCCTGGGCGCTTTCAGGTGTCCTAAATGCGGTTCGGCAACCAGTGGAGGCAAGAATTTTTGCTCCGAATGTGGTGAACCTCTGCTTATTGAATGCCTGGAGTGCGGGGAAACCTGGCGATTCATGTATCACTATTCTTTCTGCCCCTCCTGCGGGGCCAAAGTTAAAAACCGACAACTTAAGTAATATGTTCAAACGAATTTTCCCGAAGGAAAATTCTAAAAAAGGAGGAAGAGAGATGGCTAAGTCAATGTCACAGATTATCGAGAAGGCCCGGGAGGAACTTAGCGCGATCACGGGGCTGGAGCTTTCCACCACCGTCGGGGCGGTCAAGGAAGAGAGGGGCTGGGTGGTTGCCCTGGAGATGGTGGAGAAACATTCCATCCCCGACCAGATGGACATCCTGGCCATTTACGAGGTGGTCCTTAATAATGAGGGCGACATTCTCGGGTTTGACCGGACAGGACTGAGGAAGAGAGTGGACACCGCCGGCGGCGAAATGGATTAAAGAACCGGTACCGGTTGCCGGCGCCTGATAAACTGCCCGGCAAACAATGAAAGTCGGCGCCACGGAAACGAGCCCCAGGAATGTTTCGGAATATCGAAGATCGGTCCCTGATAATCTTTGGCGGGAAGGGAGGATGCGGGAAGACCACTTCTGCCTGCGCGGCCGGGCTTTATTTAGCCCGGGCCCATCCCGGTAAAAAGATACTGATTGTATCCTGCGATCCCGCCCATTCCGTTGGCGACAGTTTCGAGCGCGCCGTCGGCAATACCATCACCCGGATAGGAGACGTCGATAACCTCAGCGCCCTGGAGATTGAGGCGGAAGAAGACGCCATAGATTTTAAGAAAAAATACGGCTCCGTCCTGAAAAAGATTGCCGAGCGGGGGACCTACTTCGACCGGCGGGATATTGAGAACTTTTTTTCTCTTTCCATCCCGGGACTGGACGAGGTCATGGCGGTAATAAAAATAGCGAACATATTGAAGGAGGAAGAATTTGACCTGGTTATTCTGGACACGGCTCCGACCGGGCATGCCATCCGGCTTTTAGGTCTCCCGGCCCAGATGAAAAAATGGATCAAGGTTCTTAATCTGATGCAGGCCAAGCACCGGTTTTTAGCCCGGCATTTTACCGGCCGGTATCGAAAGGACGACACCGATGAATTTTTGGAAATGATGGCAAAAGATGTTAAACGGGTGAGGGGTTTATTGAAAAACCGCGATTTAACGGAGTTCATACCGGTCACCATCCCCCACTCGCTGGCTATTGAAGAAACGGAAAGGCTGCTGAGATCATTGAAGGGGTACGGGATTCCGGTGAAGTCTATTATTATAAATAAAATTAATAGCAGCCGAAATCAATGTCCTTTCTGTTCCCGGGAAGAAAAGGAACAGAAGAAAGAGTTAAACCGTATCGATCGAAAATTCGCTGACTACGAACTTTTCCGGGTCCCCGCCTTCCCCTATCAAATCCGGGGATTGGAGCGTCTAAAGGAGTATGCCGAAGTTCTGTTCGAGGGAAAAACCCCTTACCTGCCGGCGGGGAAGAAATTATTTAATTTCAAGTCCCGGCTCGCCGGTGTTAACGGTTTCAAGCGCAGTCCTTCCGATTTAATCGAGGATGATATTTTATTATATGTATTCGGCGGGAAAGGCGGCGTGGGGAAAACATCCATAGCTTCGGCTACCGCCCTTACCATCGCCGCGAGATATCCCTCCCGGAAGGTTCTGATCTTCTCCACCGACCCCGCTCACTCTCTCTCCGACAGCTTCGGCCTGCCGGTCGGGGACAGCATAACCCGGCTGGGAGAGACCGATAATCTCTATGGCCTGGAGATGGACGCGCCAAAGCTGTTTGAGGATTATAAAAAGACCTACCGGAAAGAAATAAATGAAGCGTTCACCGGTTTTTTTAATCAGGGCGTGGATATTAAGTTTGACCGGGAAGTTTTCGAGGGACTTATATCCCTCACTCCTCCGGGGTTGGACGAGATAATGGCCTTGACCCGGGTGGTGGATTTTATTGATGAAGGTAAATTCGACTTATACGTTCTGGATAATGCGGCTACCGGTCACATGCTGCGTTTCCTGGAGATGCCGCGGGTGGCCCGGGAGTGGCTGAACACGATCTTTAAATTGCTGATCAAGTATAAAGAGGTGGTGAGATTGTCTCGGGTGGCGGAGGAGATGATTGAGCTCTCCCGGAAGGTGAGAAAGCTGCAGGAGATTCTAATGGACCCGGCCCGCTGCCGGTTCGTGGTCATCTCGATCCCGGAAGTTATGGGCAAAGATGAGATGGACGACCTGCTCGAGAGCTTCAACCGGCTCGAGATACCGTGCCGCCGGATTATAATCAACATGGTCCTCCCGGCCACCGGATGCAATTTCTGCGAATCCAGGAGAAAAGAACAGACCGCGGTCATCCGGGAAATAAACCGGGAGAGAACCCGTAAATACGAAATCAGCCGGGTCCCTCTTCTCCCCTATCAGGTCAAGGGCCCGGGACGCCTGAAGAAGTTAGCCGGGAAGATATATGGCTAAGGAGACACCATGAAACCCGAAAAGAAAGATAGATCGGCCAAAAAGCCCGGGCCAAAGAAAATTAAAAATAGCGATAAAGGCGAGGGAAAGCCCGTTGCCGGAAATCCTCCCGACAGGGAAGAAGAGAAGCCGCAAAGAAGGCTTATCCCCTTCACCGCCGGCCGCCTCCCCTCTGTCAGCCGGGCCATGCCTCCGGCGGCCAGCATGATTCCCCTGGTCAGCAAGGAAATCCCATTAATTACCAGTTCGTTTCCTCAAGTAAGCGCTAAGCCCGGCATTACCATACCCAGGAAATGGGGAATAATGCCGGACCGGAAATGGGGAACGGACATCTACCCGGGCGCGGAAAAGCGAAAGCTGGATCGCCCCACCGATATAGGTCTGTTCAAATTCCTGGGGAAAGTATTAACGGCCCCCTACCAGCCGGTAGAGATGATCAAAGGGCTTACCGCGGCGATTCACTCCCGGGCCGAGGAAGATATAGAGCCCCGGGCCGTTTTAGAGCAGGGACTGCTTGAGCTCAAGATGCTCCGGGAGATGGGAGAGATCACGGAGGAGGACTATCAGGAAAAAGCGGCGTTAATTCAGGAAGAAATCGATAAGCTAAAAGGAGATTGAGATGACGCGAAAACCAAGATGGACCACCGTAAGCCCGGAAGAAATAAAGAAGTGGGAAAAGAACCGGGTGGAAATTGAATGCGCCTTTTGCCGGGGTAAGGGGAAGGACCCTTTTCAGCTTTTATCCAAACTCTCCGATTGTCAGGTCTGCCTGGGAAAAGGCAAGTTGAAGATCAGCGGGCCGGCGGTTAAATGCAATTTTTGCGCGGGCAAAGGAATAGACCCGTACACCACCAGCCGTTTAACCTGCCCGGCCTGCGGCGGAGCGGGAATGGTCACCGGGATCGAGCCTTCGAAAAAATGCGCCAACTGCGATGGGACCGGCGTGTACCCGCGACGTCCTCATCCCGTGCCCTGTCCGAAATGTAAAGGCCAGGGGGTTGTACCCAAGTAGAACAGAGAATAGAATAAATTAGCGCCTGCGGCGCTAATTTAGTTTTGAACCAAGACTATCATCACTAGACAGAGGCAATGCCAAAAAATATTTCAGCAATCTCATTGATATATTTTATTTAAAATTCCGAAGCAGGAATTTAGCGCTTCGCGCTAACTGTAGTGGTCGAGCTTGCTCGACTGATAGCGGAGCAAGCTCCGCCACTACAATTATTTAAATTTCGAAACATCAGAGAATAGGAGAACGGGGTTTAACCGGGCGATTAGATATTCCGGCTTCTGACCTCTGTATTCTAAAAATAGAGAGAGGCGACGACATGTCCATAGAAGCAACCAGGGATACAGGCGCCACATTGGTAGACGTCATAGACCGTGTTCTTGACAAGGGCCTGGTGATAAACGCAGATATCTCCATCTCCGTGGCCGGGGTGGAACTCCTGGGGATCAAGATAAGGGCCGCCCTGGCTTCTTTTGAGACCGCGGCCCGGTACGGCCTGGAGTTCCCCTCCGGGACCAATGTCGAGACCGCCGCCTGGCAAGAGGCGTTAAAGGGCAAGGAAGAGTGTCCCCAGTGCGGGAAAAAAGTCCAAACCGATGAACTTCTGGGCGAAGGCTGCCCCTGGTGCGGCTGGATATCCGCCAAAGTCAAGGGGATAAAGGCGGAGTAATAGTTAATTAATGAGCGGCGAGTGATTAATTTAGCAATCAACCATTTAATCAATCCGACGAAGTGAGAACTGAAAATGAAAGGTATTGAGAAACAAGTTTTAAATATAATTAAAAAATTAGAGGAAGCTGATAAAGAATCAGTAGGTTTTAAGTTAGGAGTCTCAACAAAATATGTAGTTCAAATTTGTTCTATTTTGACTAAAGATGGTTATCTTGAAGAAAAACCAGATGGCGAATTTAAACTTACGTTCAAGGGTAAAGAGTTTACCGGCCTGGCAGTGAAAGCAAGAAAGCCGTTAATTAGATGGTAAAAGCAATCAGACTGATGTGAGTATAACATGCCTGCTGATCCAGTATCAGAAGAACTTTGGAGTGCAATAATTAAAAGTGCCCAAAACCGGAAAAGGAAGGAGAAGAAAGATGGATAAAGAAGGTGAAAAGCGAGATCCTGAGGGGCAAAGTGACGAAGAGAAGGAATCCGGCAAAGAAGAAGGTGTCGCTGGAGGAATTCTTAAAGGAATCGGCAAGGTGATCCCCGGGCTTGGTGGTTTATTAGAGAGTTTAGAGAAATCTCCTGCCTTCCGGGATCGGCTCAAGGAGGCTGATCAAGAGATCGAGCGCCGGATAAAAGAGGGGCACGTGGAGAGGGGTGAGAGGAGTGGTGGAAGGCCTTCGGGGAGACCAACCGGGCGCCCTCCGGGGGCACGGAAAGCAACTTTCGGGGGGAAACCTTTTGTTAAACAAAAATCGAAACGCCCCCTTTCACCCTCCCCGGAGCCACAGGAGCGCCCGGTAGATATCTTTGATGAGGAAGATCACATCAGGGTAATCGCCGAGATTCCCGGAGTTGAAGAGAAGGACATAAAGGTCAATTTAGCCAAAAACAGACTCATTATATCCGTGGATAAGCCCGGGCGTAAATACCGGCAGGACCTGAAACTCCCCTCTCAACCGGAAGGCAAATTAGAGAAGTCATATAAGAACGGGATTCTTGAGTTGCAGATAAAGAAGAAATCCGATTAAACATGATCAATATTGAAGAGGACAATCTGAAAAGCGGTGTTCTGGGATTGGTGATCGCGCTGGTCGAGATCATCAGGGACGCGCTTCAACTCCAGGCGGTAAGACGGATGGAAGGGGGGAGCTTGAACGAGGAAGAGACAGAACGCCTGGGGCGGGCGCTCAGGGAACTCGACCTGGCGATCGATCACATCAAAGAAGAGCAGGGTGTCGGGGAGGCGGTTCAGTCGGTGAGGGACGGATTGGACGATATAGTTAATGATTGCGTCGATAGGATTGCCAATCCCACCCGGTGGACAAACAGGGAGTTAAAATGAGTGAAGAGATCACGGTCGGCCGGAGTCTGTATCTCTACTGTATCGCCGGCGGCAACGAAAAGATAAACCTGGGCCCTATCGGGATAGAGGGCGGCCGGGTTTATTCCATCCCGCACCGGGAGGTCTCAGCCATTGTTCATGACTGCGAGGCCCGTCCTTATGAATCGGGGGAAGCGGAAAAAGTCAAAAACTGGGTGATGATCCATCAGCAGGTGGTTGATACCGCCTGGGAAAGGTTCGGGACAGTGCTCCCGATGTCCTTCGATACCTTAATCGTCGGCGGGGAGGGCATCGAGCCGGAGGAGAACTTAAAAAAATGGCTGCAGGAAGATTACGAGAAATTGAGAGAAAAATTCAGTCACGTCAGAGGCAAGGCCGAGTATGGAGTTCAGATCCTGTGGGACCCACGAATTATGGTTGATAAAATCGCCGAAAACTCACCGGAGATCAGAAATTTAAAGGAAGAAGTTAAATCAAAATCACCGGGGGTGGCCTATATGTACGAGCAGAAAGTAAAGAACCTGCTCCGGCGGGAGATGGAGAATAAGGCCGATGAATATTTCAAGGATTTTTACCAGCGGATAAAAAAAGAAGTTTTTGATATCCACATAGATAAAACCAAGAAAGGCGATAACGAACAACTCCAGATGATCATGAACCTGTCCTGCCTGGTTTCCGGGGAGAAGGTCGAAAAACTGGGCGATGTCCTGGAAGGCATAAACCGGGAAGAGGGATTGCACATTCGTTTTACCGGGCCGTGGCCTCCGTACTCATTTGCCTGAGGGTAGAGGATAGCTGATAAAGGAGCAACGCGCCAAATGGAGCCTACCCGAGACAGCCGGATTACGCTGGTCGATCTCCTGGACAGAATCCTGGACAAGGGACTGGTGATAAGTGCCGACATCATCATCTCCGTGGCCGGCATCCCGCTGATCGGCGTGAATTTAAGAGCGGCTCTCGCCGGCATGGAGACCATGATTAAATACGGGGTGATGAAGGACTGGGACGAGAAGCTTCGCTCTCGGGCAGCGGGTGAAATAACCCGGGAAGAAATTTTTTTACTTCCGGGAGAAAAAGTGCTGCTTGAAATACCGGGCTCTTTTTTTCACACCGAAGGGATCTATGTTGCCTGGAGGTACGGGCAAATTTATCTGACCGACAGAAGGCTCTTCATCCGACACCGGGAATTTAACGAGGTAATGTTCCAGACTCCCTTGAACGAGATAACGGGTCTTCTGGTCCGGGATGGCGCGCTTTACCTGGTTCTTGCTGATGGGAGGATCGCGCGGTTGAGATCGCCCGGGATAGAAAAATTAGAGACCGCGGTAAAAGAAGCGACCGGTGAAGCCGGGTTTTTCGTCGATGAAAACATCGACCTCCCCATCTATGAAGGGGAGGTTTTAGATTTTTTAAGCGAAGGAGAAACCGTTACCCACCGGGGCAAGGCCTGGCACCTGGTTTCGCCGGAGAAGATATGGAAGCCGGGTCGTATCTATATAACAAACCGGAGATTGTGTTGGTGGTATGATTTTGAGAAAAGACTGGCTTTTGACCTTCCGATGGAAAGGGTGCTGGGTTCCACGGTGGAAGTGAGGGACTTGAGCCCGGCTTTGAAGAAGGAAAGGGTGTTTGATGTTATCTATGAGGCAAGTCCCGAAAGGAAAATCGCCTCTTTCTCCGGTGAGAAAATGTACGAATGGGAAAGGGCGCTGGGCCGGATTATATCGTTCCGGGAAAGGACCGAGACTTGTCCCCGGTGCGGGAAAACCGCCAATCTCCTGGAACTCCTGGAAAAGGGATGCGGGAACTGCGGCTGGGTTAGCCCCGTTAAAGATAGAAAAAAACAAAGAATAAAGATAGCTACTTAGCCCGATTTATTCATAAATCGGGCTAGTTTTGAACAATGCCGGAGATAGTATCGATAGCAGAGCAATAATGTATTGATTATAACGAAAAGTCCTCAATCACAGATTTTCTGTCATTGCGAACCCGCAAGGGTGAAGCAATCTCATTCAACTAATCATAATTTGCTGTAGATGACACGGTAAACTCCATTTTGCAGAACTCTTATTAATAATCCGGACTAAAGGGCGGAGATGAATAAAATAATCGGAATAGATCTGGGCACTACCTTCTCGGCGGCCGCGTTTATGAACAATGGGAGGCCCGAGATCATCCCCAACGCGGAAGGGGGAAGACTTACTCCTTCGGTGGTGGCTTTCACCTCCGAAGGGAGACAGCTGACCGGCAGCATGGCCAGGACGCAGGCCGTCGCTAACCCGGAGCGGACTGTGGCTTCGATCAAGCGTCGCATGGGGACTGATTACAGAGTCGAAATTGACGGGAAAAAATTCAGCCCCCCGGAAATTTCCGGTTTCATCCTTCGCAAGATCAGGGAAGACGCGGAAGAGTTTTTTAGCGAGAAGATAGAAAAGGCCGTGGTAACCGTTCCCGCCTACTTCAATGACAACCAGCGCCAGGCCACCATCGAGGCGGGGGCCCGGGCCGGCCTGGAGGTAATCCGGATTATAAATGAGCCCACGTCGGCCTCACTGGCTTACGGCCTCCATAGACAGGATGTGCACTATGTACTGATCTGGGACCTGGGAGGAGGGACCTTTGATGTGTCGGTTCTGGAGTTGGGCAACGGCGTCTTCGAGGTAAAAGCAGTGGGGGGAGACACCCGACTGGGCGGCGATGACTGGGACCGGAGAATAATGGATTACCTGGCCCGGGGGTTCGAAAAACGCTACGGGGTCGACGTACGAAAAGACCGGACGGCACTGCAACGCCTGAAAGAGGCCTCGGAAAAGGCGAAAAAAGACCTTTCGATAACAGAGGCTGTGGATATAAGGATTCCGTTTATCTGGAAGAACAAAGACCTGGAATTTTCCTTGAGCCGGGGGCAATTCGAGGATCTGACCGGAGATTTATTAAAAAAAATGGTGGAACCTACCAACCGGGCCCTGGCTGACGCCGGCCTTGCGCCGCCCCTGATCAACCGGGTAGTTTTGGTCGGAGGCTCCACCCGGATGCCGGCCGTACAACGCCTGGCCCGGGAACTCCTGGGAAAAGAGCCCTGCCAGGACTTAAACCCGGACGAGGTGGTGGCTCTCGGGGCGGCAATCCAGGCCGGTATCCTGGCCGGGAAAATCAAGGATGTGGTTCTGCTCGACGTCACCCCGCTCTCTCTGGGGATCGAGACGGAAGGCAGCCTCTTCTCCGGGATTATCAAGCGAAACACCACTATCCCCGTTACCCGCGGCCTGATATTCACCACCGCAAAAAACAACCAGACCCAGGTCGATATTCATGTTTTGCAGGGAGAGAGGCTTCTGGTGTCCGACAACATCAGCCTGGGGAAGTTCGAGCTGAACGACATTCCCCTCGGGGCAAGGGGAGAGGCCCGAATCGAGGTGACTTTCCGGATCGACGCCAACGGGATATTCCAGGTCAAGGCCCAGGATTTGTACACTGAGACCGAAAAAAGCATCCGGTTCAACTCTTCTCCGCGCCTGACCGGCGACGAGATCAACAGGATGATCGAGGAAGCCCGGATTCATGCCGGGGAAGACCAGAAGCGCAAGGAAGAGATTCAAATTGGAATTCAGGCAGAAAGCATGATCCAGGCGGCCCGGGTGTTGCTGGAGGAAGGAAAAGACACATTGGAAAACGCCGATGAAGATGAGATCGAAAAGAGGATCCTGTCAATTAAAACTTGTCTCTCTCGGGGAGAGTATCAGGAGGCCGGCGCGAAAATTACCGAATTAAAGGAAATGCTGGAAGTTCTCTCCGCCACGGTCGAACGCAAAAAGAAGGTAAAGGCGGTCCGGGTTAGTTAAGGAGTTCTTATGCCGCTTCTTAAAGCATTCAGTAAAGTTGATTCCATTGAAGTCCCGGTTTCTGACCGGATGAGCGAAGGAGGGAAGATTTTCATCCCTTCCCATATCAGGGGGAAAGTCGGCCTGTTTGCCGGCCGCTCGGTCAAAATAAAAATCATCCGGATTAAGGGTTCGAGCCGGTGGCCCTATATCATAATTCACACGGATAAGTCTTCACCACGTCTAACAAAATTACAGGTCATCATGATGGAAGATGTTGCCCGGATGGACAATGAAGCGGGTTTAATTTTAAAACCCGATATATTGGAAGAAGTTAAATTGAAGGCCGGCTACCGGGTGGAGATTAAAGTGGCCGGACCCGACCGGGGGGCCTGGCTGACCATCCATAACCGGGGGACTAATAAATTGACCACTCTTCAGGAGAAGATAGGGCGCCTGGGAAAAGGCGGAAAAAAATGGAAGTCAATGACAATAGAGTATTAAGACGAAAGTTAGAGGGAGAAAAACTATGTCGGTCGCGGAAAGTGAGAGATATGCCTTGAGGCTGATTAATACGATGGACCGTGCCAAACCCGAAGATATCGGCAAAGAGATGGGATTTTCAGCGGAGTATGTGGCCATACTGTGCAGGCCTTTGTGGAAAAAGGGGTATTTGAGAGGAACCGCCGTAACCGGATATGAAATTACACCGCAGGGCGAAAAATTCCTGTTGAGCTTAAAAGACATATAGGAGCCTGTCCGAGTAATGGATCTTGACGCGTTTCGAGAAGAATAACATACGAAAAAACTTATTATTTACGATAATTCCCGAGTTAAATGAAAACCAAAGAGGAACACCTTTATCAAGGCAGGCTTCACAGCGTGAAAGGTGAGTATGATGAAGCTATAAAGGAATACAAGAAGGCGTTAGAGATTGCCCCGGATTATAAGCCGGCCAAGGTTAACCTATCGCTGCTCTATTATATGAAGGGGCCGGTAAATAAAGACAGATGTGCTTCAAGCAGATTTATGGAAAAACCAGGGCATAAAGAAGGAAGGAGACAAGAAAGGCCTGGAATAATATTTTGACTTTGAAAAAGAAGATCCGGCAATCATACGGGGAAAGTTGTAAAAAGTTCCTCAAGAAACTGGCGGGAGAACCTTTGTCTCCGGAAGAAAAATTTAAGAGGTACCTGTCGACATGAGGAAAGGGCAAGGAAAATTCAATCTTACAAAAGACTGCAGGATTAGGAGCGGACTGGATATGGCGAGAGATCTAAACCTGCCCAAAGAAATAGACGGGGAAAAAGTTATTGCG